>RGZZ01000091.1 GCA_010028905.1 Pseudomonadota bacterium
GACGCCCTCGAGTGGATGATCTCCCAGCCCAACGGCGAGAAGCGCATGCTCGACCTTCTCGGGCAGGCGTCGCAGCCGGGCAACACCACTTATATGGCGAAGGCGCTGGCGAACACGGCGCAGGCCTCACCGGACCAGACCCTCGGCCTGCTCCTGCTCACCACCGACGCCAACGGTGGCCCCGCCCAGATGGCGCGCCTCTTCGGTGCGATGGCCGACAAGCCCGTGGCCGCGGCGCAGTTCGCCTCGACCTTCGAGGCCCTCACGCGCACGCCTCAGTCGGCGGCGTCGATGTCAGAGCTGCTCGACGTGGTGACCCGCGCCTCGTTTGACGACCAGAGCGGTTCTCGCGTCACGGCTCGCCTGCTGCGCGAGTCGAGCGCCCCCTCGAGTGGTGCCGACAGCATCTTGAAGGGCCTCTCGCGCACCCTCGAGACCGAGGGTGGTGCCCGCTCGTTCGCCCGCGTGATGAGCCGAATCTCCACGAGTGCCGCCGACAGCGCCAGCTTCCTCGAGAACCTCGGCAACCGCGAGACCGGCAGCGAGACGGTGGGCCGCCTGATGGCGCGCGCCACGGCGTCGCGTGACGGTTCGCGCCAGGTGCTCGACAGCTTCGTGCGCATGGCCGGCGCGTCTGGCAATGAGAAGAAGACGGGAGAGGTCGTGGCGCGCATCATCTCGTCGCAGAGCGGCGCGAAGTTCGTGTCGAACCTCACCTCCGACCCTCAGGCGGCGCGCCAGCTCGAGACGATGCTGTCACACCTCGACGCGAAGTCGCCGGTCGTGGGCGATCGCCTCGCCTACGCCTTCGACAAGCTGATGGCGGGTCCGGAGGGGAATGCGCTCCGCGCCCGCGCGCTGGAGTCGCCCGCGCTGGCCAGCGTCATCGATCGCTTCGTCGACAGCCGCGCGGTGGCGCCCCTCGCGGCCCCTCCCGAGGCGGGCGCAGACGCCCCCGCGAACGGGGCTGCGGGCTCGCCGACGCTCACGCTGGTCCAGGGTGGTCTGGCGCGCGCCTCTTCGGGTGGCGAGGCGGGACCGGGAAGCCCCACGAAGAAGATCTCCGAGGCCAGTTCCACGGCGGCTTCGTCAGACTGTGCCGTGGCCGCGCCGGGCCGCGCCGTTCAGCCTCTCGCAAAGAGTCGGGAGTCGGGGGGGCAGGGGGTGCAGCCGCACGTCGCGTCGACCGCCGCCCGCCCTTCGGGTGGTCAGCGTGACACCTCGTCCGACGCGTCAGGCGAGCAGCCTTCCAGCAGCCCACGCTTCCGCCCCGCGGACGTCTACTCCCAGAGCACCCTGCGCCTCGCGCGCATCTGCGGTGACTGCGGTTTCCGCCTGACCCCTGGCGGCCGTTGCGTGAAGTGCGACGGAGGGAGCGCGCGCGAGGCCATCAATCCGATGCGGGCCATCTCGGTCGCGGCCATCTGACGCCGGCTTGCACGGGGTGTCTCCGCGACGCGGAGGAATTCCGAGGGGCCGCCATGCGCCTCAGGCGGGATCCGCGCATCCGGCGGCGAATCCTCGTCACGAATACATCCGCACGCAGGAGGCTCGTCATGCAGGCTCCGTGGAAACGCTCTCCCGCCGCTCTTGCGGTCATCTCGTGGACGCTCTCGCTCGTCTTGCTCGCAGGGTATCGACTCACCCTGCCTCCCGCTCATCCCGCCTCGGTCTCCGCGAGCGCCTACAGCGGGTACCTGTCGTCGCACCTGCGCGAGGGGGGATGGTTCGAGAATGGTCGCAACGGCATCTGGGCTGTGGTTCAGTACCGAATCGGTGCTGACGGCTCGTTGCAGACCGTCGAGGTGCTCGAGGCCCACGGCGATCAGGGAGAGGTCGGCCACATCGTAGACGGAGTTCGTCGCGGCGCACCGTTCGCCCGCCCTGAAGGGGCCTCTTCTGTCGACGTCACCGAGCTCTTCTGGGTCGAAGGCGATCACATGACGCCAGGGAGCCTGCCCGAGCGCCTTCGCATCGAAGGCGACGATGGCCGGAAGATTCGCTTCCAGCCCTAGTCAGGGAGCGGGTCCTTGTGAATGGTTACGGGCCGGCGTCTTCTGCGTGAAGGCGGCCGGCCCGTTGCTCGTCGCGACCGATCAGTAGGGACTGTAGAAGGTCCAGGTCTCCCACTCGGTATCAAAGTTCTTGTACCAGGTGCCGGTGAGCTCCTCGTCGTCGTTCATGCCGTCCGGGTTGGGCATGGTGTGCCACGTGATGGTGACGTTGTAGTGCTTCTTGAACGTGGCGTCTTCACACGGCATGTAGAATCCGGGGCCGTCGTTGCCGTTCCACAGGTACTTCGACCAGCTCTTCATGGGGTCTTCGTACTCGCTCACCTGGACGTGCTTGACGTAGTAGCGCTTGCTGCCGTAGCGGTACTCGTACGCCTGGATGTAGAATGTGCTCTTCTTCTCGGGAGGCTTTGCCGCTGTCGGGTTGTTCGAGGTGAGCATGACCATCATGGTCATCTGCTGCTCGGCAGAGAAGGTCACGACCTTCTCGCCCGTGTGGTGCCCTCTTGCCGTGATCTTCACGTCGTGCTTGCCGGCGCTCACCCCGTCGATGCGGAACGAGCCGTCTTCCGCGCTGGCGCCCCACAGTCCGTTCTCAAGGGTGACACGGGCGTGGAAGATGGGGGTCTGGTTCTGATCGACGACGATGCCGCTCAGAGAGGCGTCGGTCTCTCCGGCTCGCGCAGGGTTGTGCGCATGGGGCGCGGGGCTCTGGGCATATGCCGCGGGCGCGCAGGCGAGCGCGGCGACGACAAGCGTGAGACTCAGCATGATGACAGACAGGCGCTTCATGGGGCGCCATCATTCGGCATGTCTGCCCGTCGTGCCTTCGCGCCGCTCGGGAAGACCGTCAGGTGCGTCTTGCAAATGGGCGAGATCTGTCAATCTCATTCGCGAGGGGTATAAAGGTTAACCCAACGGACATCTTTTCATCTCACGCTTGTTATACGATAGAAAAAACCCACGGGAGAGGCCAGTCCACTTGAGTGATCTTCGCCTGAACCCCCTCGCCGCACCCGTGGCGACCGGTTCCACGGGGCACGCGCGTTCCACGTCTGGCGCTGCGGCAGATGCCGTTGCTCCGGCGGGTTGCGTCGACCGCGTGACCGTCGAGCGCGACGGCCTCGTCGTCTCTGGCGGCGGTCACCGCGCGCTGCTGCAGCCCGCAGACGCGCACGCTGTCAGCTCCCCCTCCCGCGTGCCGACGGTGTCAGCGCCTCCTGCGCACGATGGCATCCGCAGCGCGAGGCCGCTCTCTCCCGAAGATTCAAGTTCGCCGCTTCTCTCGACGAGTGCCCCTGCGCCCGCGCCTCCGCCGACGGTCATCCATGTTCCGATGCCATCTTCTCCTCCGATACCCGTGCCTGTCTCCAACCCGATCGCTCGGGGGCCGCGCACGACGCCTGATCTGGGCGCCGGTTTTCCCCTCGCTCCGCCCGACACACAGCCATTTGTCAGGCGGGTGCACGACTTTCTCGCGGGGAAGGTGCCCTACATCTTCAACGCGGGCATCGATCTCGGGCTCTCACGCGTGTCGAGCATCACCGAACGCGGCCTCGGCATAAACGTATCGCGCCTGCTCGACGTAGAACGCACCATGTACCGGCTGATGGTGCCATCGCGTGATGCATATGCAGGCGGTTCGCCCCCCATCTTCCAGGCGCTCGCCCAGGGCCAGGCCGCGTACGTCTTCCTGAACGGTGACCCTGAGGGCTCCGATCGGCTGACCCGGCTGTTCGCGGGGCTGCCGCCCGAGATCATCATCGGAATCGGCGCGGGCAACGACAAGTACACCCCTGTGCGTCAAGCCCTCATCGAACGCCTACAGCGGGGCGATTTCCCGGCTTTTGTCGATGTCGACGGCGACCTCTCGAGCACAAACGGCACCGAGAGCATCGCCGTGGAATCGATCTCGTCCATCGCTCGTCGCGAGAACGTGCTCAGCCGATCGTTTCCGGACCCCGCACTGTACTACCGCTGGCTCGTGACGCGCGCTGACTCGGCCTATCGGCGCACCGAGCCCTGGCTCGACGACGTGAAGCCGGTACTCCGTGGCGCGATCACCCAGGTCAAGCGCGATCTCACGCCCCCCTGGGTGTCGTCGGCCACGCCCGATCCGTTTGGGTCGACCGTGCCTCCGGCGCGCACCCAGGAAGCCTACGAGAAGGTGATGGCCCAGGCGGGTGGGGGGCGTCCACCCAGTCTTCACGACCTCGCTGACTTTGCCGATACCGCCATCTCCCTCGATCGTGACCTGGTGTTTGCGGTCCAGACCTACTGGAGCAAGCTGATGCGCGAGGTCTCGGCTGCCCAGCGCGACTCGCTGTTCACACCGCTGGCGCGGGCGTGGGTGTCTCTCAATGTCATCCCTCCGACCGATCCGGACTTCGACCTCGTGTCGCCCGCCAACGCGCCGTACATCGAGCTGCTCGATCAGCGCGCCGGCAACCGTACCGTGCTCGAGCGCTACGACCGCGCCATGGCCCTCTCCGAGGTGGTGGGGCACACGTTGAACGGCCTGGGCCTCGACCAGCGCCAGACCTTCCTCTCGAGCGTGGTCGATGAGATACGCGGTCGTCGAGATGCGGTGACCGAACGCGAGCAGCGCGTGCGCCAGATACTGGGGCATGACTATCAGGGCATCGATGTGGCCGCCGTTCTCGATGGCACCGTCGACGGCAGCAACCCCTCGGTCCGCGCTGCCCTCGACCAGCTCGAGCGGGCGGTGGACAACGGCATCACCCTTCGCCCCATGACCCCGGAGCACGCCGAGATCCAGCGTCATCTCAGCATCCTGTCGTTCATGGCCGATCGGGTGAAGGCCTTCCGCGAGCCCGCGCTGTCGCTGGCAGAGTCGCTGCCTCCCATGCCTGCCGACCCCCTCATCGTCGGCCAGTACTACAAAGGGGGGAGCAGCGTGCCGCCGAGCCCGCTCCCCGTGAACGGGCCTTCGGCTGTCGAGGTTCTGGGAACCTCCGTCTCGGGCACACCCGTGCCCACTTCTGTGGTGTTCGAGGGCGGAGGCGGCAAGGGCTTCGCCTACATCGAGTGCCTCAAGCAGGTCAAAGGCGCGCTCCGCGCCAGTGACACGTCGGTGGCCATCGACCGTTTCGTCGGCACCAGCGCGGGCGCCATCACCGCGGGGCTTCTCGCCGCAGGGTACGATGAGAACGAGATGGCCACCATCATGCAGCGGCTTGACTTCAAGAAGTTCTACGCAGACTATCTGTGGCTCGCTGGCGGCGTTGATTCCCAGGTGCGCGGGTTCGATCGCACCGGACTGTTCTCGACGCGCCAGATGTACCAGACCATCGACGGCCTGCTCCACGACAAGACGGGGGTTCGGGGCCGTCCGGTGCTCTTCCGCGACCTGCCTTTCAAGCTCTCGGTGGTCGCCACCGTGGTGAGCACCGATCTCCCGGAAGATCTCCGAGCGCAGCTGGGCATCAGCAAGGATGGCCAGATCGTGCTGAGCAGCGAGACCACCCCGAACATGGACGTGGCGGCGGCCATCAGTGGTTCAGCCGCGGTTCCCACCTTCTTTGATGCTCCGCAGATGATCGTGACCCGCGACGAGCCAGACGGTCAAGGCGGCACGGTGAAGAAGTCGTATCGCCTCCAGCTGGTCGACGGAGGCGCGGTCGACAACTTCCCGGTGTCGAAGGCGGTCTCTGCGGCAGACAATGACCCGGTGCTCGTCGTGGCTCCCGCCTACTACGAGGCCCCGGGACCCACGCCGGACGCTCCGCCGGTGTCATTGAGCACCCTCGACTTCGACGCGTCGAAGCTTCCCGTCATCGACGCGTTCAATCGAGCGCGATATGCCGAATTCGCTCCGCAGCTGGGGGCGTTCATGGAGCAAGCACGCAACGGCGGTTCGTCTCGGGCGGTCATTGGCTTCAACCTGGCCACCACGCAGGAGCAGCGCACGGTGGCGGTGCAGGGGCTTGACTCGAAAGCCACTGATCGCTTCCGCGACACCGCAACCGCTGTAGGGCTGGAGACCCTCTCCGCCGACGCGGCGCGCAAGATGATGCGAGACGTCTATCCGCGCCAGCCCAATCACATCGAGGAGAAGGTGCTCGACGGCCTGCTCGATCACCACAACACCTTCGACTCGTCGCTCTGCAAGCCGCCGGCCTACAACCTGCAGGCCGCGGAGTCGGGAGGGCTGGCCGACATCATCGCCGCTGTCATGGCCACGCAGCTGGTGGGCCCATACCACGTCGACGACAAGCTGTTCGAGCACTGACCAAAGTCACGTCGGCGGTCGCGCAGTCAGCGGAGGGCGTGCGCTCTCGAAGCGTCGAAGACTCTCGCGATGCGTGAACTGAGAGAGCGCCCGGGAGCACGGGCGTGAGTGGCTTCGAGGGTGCTGTCATGTTCGGGATCGATGTCGCCGAGACGCGGATGCACGCCGCCGTTCTCATGCTGGTGTGCGCCACGTTCGTGGCGATGGCGGCGCGCCGTCTGCGCATGCCCTACACGGTGGCGCTCGTTCTCATGGGCCTCGTTCTGGGCTTCGCACCGATGCTCCAAGACCTGCCGCTGTCGGCCGATGGGGTTCTGCTTCTCTTTCTGCCGCCGATATTGTTCGAGGGCATGCTGGCCACCCACGTAGAGCGGCTCCGCGAGAGCTGGAAGGAGGTCACCCTTCTGTCTCTGGGGGTGACCTTCGGCACGTTCGTGGGGCTTGGCGGCTTCGTGCGGTGGGCGTTCGGCTGGCCCTGGCCTGTCTCGATGCTCGTGGGGGCCATTCTCGCATCCACCGATCCGGTGAGCGTGCTGGCCCTGATGCGCGAGGTGGGCGCGCCGCCACGGCTTGCGCTGCTTCTCGAGGCGGAATCGTGCTTCAATGACGGTCTCGGCGTTGTCTTGTTCGTGGTCGTGAGCGCCTGGGTTGCGGGTCAGAGCGTGACGCTGGTGTCGGCTTCGACCGTCTTCGTCCGGGAGGCCTTCGGCGGCCTGGCGCTCGGGGCGGTGCTGGCCGCGCTGGCATGCGGGTTTCTGCGGCGGGCGGCTGATCGCCTCACCGAGGCCATGTCGACCCTCGCGCTCGCCTATGGCGTGTACATCGTCTGCCAGGGCGTGCACGTCTCCGGGATCATGGGGGTTATCGCGGCCGGTCTTGTCGTCGGCAGCGCCTTGCCTCGGCTGCTGAGCCCCGTTTCACAGGGTGCGCTCGAGGAGGCCTGGGAGCTCTTCGCCTTTCTGGCCAACTCGGTGCTCTTCTTGTTCATGGGGGTGGCGCTTCAGCACGGAGATCCGTGGGGAGCCTTGCCGTCGGCGTTGCTGGTGTTCGTGGCGATGACGCTTTTGCGTGCGGTTCTCGTGGTGGTTCTCGTCGGGCGGCGAACGCCGCCCGGCTGGCCTGCGGTGCTCACCTGGGGCGGGGTCCGGGGGTCCATCCCCCTGGCGCTTGCGCTGGCCCTGCCGCCTCTCGAAGGTCAGCCTGGGCGTGACGCAGTGGTCTCCGTCGTGTTCGGCGTGGTCTTTGTCTCGCTGCTGGGGCAGGGCTTCACCGTCGGGCCCCTGATGCGCCTCACCGGGGTCACCGGCGAGGCGACGGGAGCCGCACCGGGAGATCAGGCGTGCGCGCCGGCGGTTGCGGTGAGCGCAGGTGAGAGTGCGAGATCTTCTTCTGACTCGTAGAAGTCGACGGCACCGCTCGAGATCGAGTAATAGCCGCCCACGACTGCGATCTTGCCCGCTGCGGTGAAATCGGCAACGGTTTGATTTCGACGCAGCGAATTGATCTGAAGGCGAACGTTGGCCACCACAGCTTCACGCATGCGTGCCTTCTGGTCCCGGATCGCCGGCATGTTCTTCACGGCGGGTGTGATGCGCTCGAGCAGGTTGCGCACGTTCTCGGTCTCTTGAGCGCGCAGCTCAGGCGGGAGCATGGCGGCGGCCACGGCGCCACACCCCTCGTGCCCGAGAACGACGATGAGCATCGAGTGGAGATGACGTATGGCGTATTCGATGCTGGCTTCGATCTTGGGGCCGAGGACGTTCCCGGCAACCCGCGTGATGAACAGGTTGCCGGGGCCCTGGTCGAGCACGAACTCGGTCGGAACCCGGCTATCGGCACAGCTGACGATGATGGCGAAGGGATTCTGTCGAGCCGCCTGGGCGCGGCGTTCGACAGCCGTGAACTCGAGGGCGGTCGATTTGCCGGAGTAGAACCGATCGTTTCCGCGCTTGAGCTCGCGCAACGCGTCGCCAGGGGTCTGGATGATCACATCACCGTCTTCTGAGAGCTCGTCGATGGCGAAGCGCCGCAGCACCTCGCTGTTCGCGTTCGTGCCGCCCTGGACACCCGCGTGCGCCGTCACCTCGGCGAGAAGGCGTCGCGGATTGTGGGCCAGGGAGGCGCTGCAGTGCGCCACCTCAGAGACACGCAGGCTGTCGTTCCAGAGATGGGCGTTCTCCAGCGTCAGAACGCTCGAAGCGCTCAGCACGCGACACTCGCTCGTACCGGTCACGTGCGCGACCACGCTCCCGCTCTTGAGCAGCGCCACGCCGATGGGCAGCCACTCACCCGCGGCAGAGACCTCAATCACTCGATAGGGTACTTGCATCTGGGCACCTCCTCCAGCAAACTCGTCCGGAGATATTCCGCCGTCTTGCGCACTCTCCTGTTACGCGAGCGTCGCCCTGCACGGCGGGTGGGCGAAACGCTCCGTGGAGGGAAGCGCGCGCGATGCTTTGAACTTGTGGGTTCGCGCACGGCATCGCGTGAGACGCGGGGCACGTGCCATGAGGAGGTATCGCATGGCGTTGACCACGCGTGTCATGCTGGTGCGTCACGGGGCAACCGTGCTCGCCGCCGAAGATCGGTTTGCCGGGAGCAGCGATGTGCTTCTGTCTGAAGCAGGCGAGATGCAGGTGGCGCGCCTGTCTGAGCGGCTTGCTGCGAAGCCCATCGACGCGTTCTACGCCAGCCCCATGAAGCGCACGGTGCGAACGGCTGAGGTGATCGCGGCGCCTCATGGGCGCGCGGTGGAGGCGGTTGACGCCTTTCGCGAGATCAATCATGGCCGATGGGAGCAGAAGACCCGAGCTGAGGTCGAGGCGCTCTATCCTGACGAGTACCGACAGTGGGAGCTCGATCCGTTCACGTTTGCCCCGGAGGGCGGGGAGAGCGGTCTGAGCACCCTCGCCCGCGCGCTTCCGGCCTTGCGGGCCGTCGTGGAGCGCCATGCGGGGCAGACCGTGCTGGTGGTGTCGCACAAGGCCACCATCCGGCTGCTGCTGGGCACGTTCCTCGGGTTCGACCTGCGCGGCTACCGGGATCACCTCGATCAGAGCCCCGCGGCGCTGAACATCATCGACTTCAAGGAGTCACGCGGAAGGCTCATGCTGTTCAACGACATCTCGCACTACGAAGGGGTTGTTCCCCCCCGCCAGGGAGCGCTGTCGAAGACCTGGGACGCGAAGTGAGGGGGCTCTCTGCTCACCACGGCGCGCTGGTCCCGTGACCCTCGACGAGCGCCGCGAGGCCGTGCGCAGCTGGCGTGAGGCGCGCTGCGCGGAGGCCTGTCCGACCTGCCCTGAGAACTGCTGCGAGGGGCGTCTCACGCCGCGCATCGATCGCATGGAGGCCTTCGCCCATCTTCCCCTGGTGCGCCGCCCCACCGACGTGCGCCCCCTCGGCGAGGCGTACATCATCGATCGGCGCGTCTGGCGCTGGGGCAGCTGCTTTCTCGTCGGGCGCTGCCCGCATCTCGATGGGGAGCGGCGCTGCGGTCTTCACGGCCGGAACGAGCGCCCTTCGGAGTGCAGCGAGTTCCCATTGCACGTGCAGCCGGTTCTCGGAGGGGCGGTGCTCCACATCGAGCGCTCGTGCACCATCTTCGACGATGAGGCCGCGGTTGCCGAGGCCCGGGCCCTGGCCGCGCAGCTGGGGCTCGGCGTTGTGGTGAACCCGCGGACCCGCTGAGGCGAGGCGCCTCGCCCGCTCTCAGCCGACTTCGCTGGCCAGTGCGCCGTCGTCGTAGTCTTCGAGGCGCACGCGGATGTCGATGTAGAGCAGGGTCGTGGCGATCATGGTGAACGGCGTGGTGGCCAGCGTGAAGATGTCGGCGCCAAGAACCCGCATGCCGACGCCAAAGGTGTTGTTCGGAGAGACGAGCTCGACAGCGCTCGACACGAGCAGATCGCCCACCCAGATCAGCAGGCCCACGATGACTCCCATCACCACCACGCGGATCCACTGTCTCTGTGCGAGCACGAGACCGGCGCTGCGGGAGAGGGCGTCCTTGCTCGACTTGTGCTCGAGCAGCAGCACCTGCGGGGCGAAGACGCAGGCCAGGGCCACCAGCAATCCGGGCACGACGAAGCACCAGAGCCCCGCCAGGGTGAGCACGGTCACGAGAAGAGCGGTCAGCGCTGCTGGCCCGATGCGACGCACCACCGTGCCGATGATGCCAGACAGGGTGGGCTGCTGGCCCAGCAGGAGTGCGGTGGTGGCTGCGGTGGTAGCCACGCTGAGCAGGAACGGCGCGAGAAGCGTGAGCATCTGCGCGGCCGACCATATCAGGGGCTGGTTCAGCTCTAAGCGGAAGGTGGGCAGTGGAAAGCCGACGGGGTGCAGGAAGAGCGCGACCATGTGGAGCAGCGCGATGGGCACGTACACGGCAGCGGAGATCGAGGTGAAGAGGGGCAGGTTCTTCGACCACAGCGATAGTGCGAGATCGAGGAGACCGGCGTAGTCGAGGGGGCGAAGCTCTCGAGAGGTTCCGCTGAACATGGTCTACCGCCTTCGCAAGTCTGCCCTTCGCGGAGAACCTGTGGTGGGGACCCTGTGGTGAACCATCGGGTCAGGTCCCGCGCAACGCTGCTCTTGAAGCCTTTTCGTCGCCGCGTGTGCGGTTCCTCCGGCGTGGATGGGTTTGCCGCACGCGCGGTCTGTCACCACAAACCGTGCAGCGGTCCGCCCGATCGGGCCAGGCGCTCGACCCGTTCGGCCGCCTCCGGGTCTTCCTCGAGGGCGGGTGCGTGATGGGGCCGTGCACGCGCGTCGATGACCAGGGGGCCTTCGCATCCCCAGTGCTTCTGCACCACCGCGGCGTTGCGGCCGTGCACGTCAGCGGCCGGGTTCGAGCGGGTGAACACGGTCCACAGCAGATTGTCGAGGTGGGCGCTCACGAAATCGGGATCGTCCACGAGCACGACAAGAGGATGGTCGGGCAGGGGAGGGAGGTTCGCGCAGAGCGCATCCACGTCGGCCGCCACGCGATCCTTCGCACGGTGCGGATCATCGGCGCGCGGTCCGCGCACCGCGATGACGCCGGGCACGCAGAGGCGCGCATCACCGAAACCGTCTGGCAGTGACAGCGCGGTTGGTAGCGTGTCTCCCAGGGTTCGCAGCGGGGGGCCGGCAGCCGCGATCACCAGCTTCGACCCTTGATTGAGCGCCCCGCCGGTATAGTCGAGGGTGTCGATGGTGGTGCGGGTGTGGAAGTGCAGATCACGCCTCGGGTCGAAGCGCGCGAGCACGTGCCCCAGGAAGCGGCGCACGTCGTGCGGGTCGAGGTCGGGCGCGTCTTCGTGGGCGGCGATGAGCACGTACTTGGCGAGCGAGAGCTGGCCTTGCCCCAGCACGGCGCAGGCCTGGGTCAGCAGCTCTTGCGGGGCGCGTCGCTCGAGATAGGGCGTGTAGCGCTCGCTTCCCAGCACGAGCAGAAGCGGGTGCACCCCTGCCGCGTCTACAGCGTGCACGCTCTTCACGCCGGGCAGCACCGCGGGGATGGCGGCACCGGTGAGGGCGTGCACGAACTGACCGAACGTGGTGTCTTCTTGTGGAGGGCGCCCGACCGAGGTGAAGGGCCAGATGGCATCGGCACGGTGGTACACGGCTTCGACCTCCATCACGGGGAAGTCGTGCACAAGGCTGTAGTAGCCCAGATGGTCGCCGAATGGCCCCTCGGGGAGCGTGCGCGTCGGATCGATGGTGCCCACGATGAGGAAGTCGGCGTCAGCCAGCACCGGGAGCGCTCCTCTAGAAGCGTTCGGTAGCTGGCTGATGCGCAGGTTGCGCCCGCCGAGGGCGCCCGCGAAGGCGATCTCGGGAAGGCCCTCGGGCAGCGGCATCACGGCAGACACGGCGAGGGAGGGGGGGCCGCCGGCATAGATGTGCACGCGCAGCTTCTCGCCCCTGCGAATGGCGTGGGCGTGGTGCACCCCGATGCCGCGATGGATCTGGTAGTGCATGCCGACCTCGCGCTCGGGCGCGTAGACCCCGCCATCGAGCTGGACGCGATACATCCCCAGGTTCGAGCGCATCCACCCGCGGGCGTCAGGGTCTTCTGTGTACACGGCGGGCAGCGTGATGAATGCGCCACCGTCGCGTGGCCAGGTGCGCACGCGGGGCAGGTCGGACAAGCGCCCGCGCCGCGCCAGAACAGGGGCACGGCGCGTCGGCACAGGCAGGGGAAGCGCATGCATGGCAGCAGGGATGGCGCGCCAGGCGCTCAGCGGACGACGTAGCAGGGCACCCGGATCACCGCGCATCTCCACCAGCTGCGTGACCCCCTCGACAGCGTCACGAAACAGGAACCGTGCGCGCTCCATGGTGCCGTAGAGATTGGTGAGCAGGGGAAAGCGGCAGCCCCTGGCGTGCGTGAACAGGAGCGCGGGCCCGCCGGCCCGATACACGCGCCGCAGGATGGCGGCAACCTCCTGGTCGGGGTCGACGGGGGTATCGATGACGGTGAGCATGCCGTGCCGTCTCAGGTCGGCCACGCACGCCTGGAGTGATGGGTAGCCCATGGCGTGGGGGCGTTTCAGCGAACGGGGAGTCGGCCCCTGCCGACATCGGTCAGCGGCGCTTTGCGGCGGCGGATGCGGGTGCCGGTGCTCTCGAAGCGCTGACGGCCGTGGGCGACGGTGATGTGGATGAAGACGGGGTGGGGGGCGCAGGGGCGTTCAGCAAGGTTCGAACGGCGAACCAGCAGGCCACCGCGGCGATGGCGAGACCGGCAACCACAGGGGGGCTCGTGAGCGTGGCCTTCAATGTGCCCCGGTCGGACCCTCGTCGTTCTTCGTCGATTCGCGCGCGCTGCTCGAGCATGCGCGCGATGTCCTGCTGGACGCGCTGCGCCCTTCCACGCAGGGCGTCGTCCTCCGCGCCGCCCAGGCATTCGGTGAGAATGATCTCGGCGCAGTTGTAGGCGCTCACCGTGCGCTCGGCGACCAGCGCCGCCGCCAGGTTGTACCAGGCGATGGGATCATCGGGTCGCGACTCGACCACGAGACGGGCCAGCGGGAAGTCAGGCGCCGCCTCGAGGCCCTGCTGCAGCCAGTCTGCGGCCTCCTCGAGGCGGTTGAGGCCGAAGAGGGCTGCCCCCTGGCCGAAGTGCAGCCGTGGGTCGCGCGGCGATTTCCGGGCCTCGGCGCGATAGAAGTCGAGGGCCGGTCCCCACTGGCGGGTCACGAGCAGGCGCAGGCCTTGCGAGACGAAGCCCTCCGGGTACGGATCGAAGGCGCGACCCTCCGTCGTCAGCGAGAACGACGACAGGCTGCTCTCGCTCGCGCCTGCGGGTGTGCGCGTGGGGGGCTTCGGTCCGGCTCCCTTCGAGAGCACCCGCTCCCGCGCCATGGCCGACGGGCCGCTCGGAGGCGCGGATTCGGATGCCTTGCTCTCCGAAGGTCGAGGTGTGGGAGGAGAGGGACGGTTGACCTT
>RGZZ01000092.1 GCA_010028905.1 Pseudomonadota bacterium
CCGAGCGTGGTCGGCCATCACCGCGCACGGGATGAGGAGCGTGGTGTCGGAGGGCAGCTGCACGTCTGCGAGGTCGGGGAGCGCCGCGAGGGTGCTCTCGTCGGGGGCGGCCGCGATGCTCTGTCCGCGGCTCTGGATGTACCGCAGGAGGTTGTAGCCGTACGCGATCATGTCGCCGGCCACGGCCACGGCGGCCATCGATGTGCCGATGGCGGGGGCGTTCGGAACGGCCAGCACAACCAGCCCCGCAACGCCCACGGTGTCGGTGACCACGTGCGAGATGTCGATGACCCGATCAACGTTCGTCGCGTCCGGGTTCTTGAGGGTGCGACGCACCTTGTCGATGTCGAGCACGAGGGTGCCGATGCGCACCGCCGGGTAGAAGGCGTCCATCGCCCGTTGCGCGATTTCATCAGGGACGTCTGACATGACCCGATCCTTCAGCAGGCGGGCCGACTCGCGGAAGGCAAACGACGGGTCTTGCTGGGCCAGCTCCACGACCTGCTGGGTGGCCATGGCCGCGAACTGCTTCGTCGGAACCATCCATCCCACGGGTCGGGTGTCGTTCGGGGGCGTTGACGATCGGGTCGTCTGCATCGCGATGAACCTCCACGCTGACGTGCTCGGCGTGGAGTGTACGCGTCCGGGCTGGAACGACGCTGGTTCTATCGTCAAACGAACGTCAACCAATGGGTGGCGAAGGCTTCAACAGAGGGAGGCGCCCCGTCAGGGGCGAAGCAAGCGCGCGCCCATGATCGACTTCATCCTTCACTTCGACAAGCACCTCGACCAGATCATCCAGAGCTATGGCTCTCTCACGTATGGCCTGCTCTTCCTCATCCTGTTCGCCGAGACGGGGCTCGTGGTGACCCCGTTCCTTCCCGGTGACTCGCTGCTGTTCGCAGTGGGCGCGGTGGCGGCTCGCGGCGTGCTCGACGCAAAATCGGTGTTCGCCCTGCTGCTGGTGGCCGTGTTCACGGGCGACAACGTGAACTACTGGTTCGGCCGCTACCTCGGACCCAGGGTCTTCTCGCGTGACGACGTGCGCTTCTTGAACCGCAAGCATCTCGAGCGCACCCAGGAGTTCTTCGACAAGCACGGCAGCAAGACGGTGATCTATGCCCGCTTCGTGCCCATCGTGCGCACATGCACGCCGTTCGTGGCGGGCATCGGGCGCATGGCCTACGCGCGCTTCATGGCCTTCAGCGTGGCCGGTTGCGCGCTCTGGCTCTCGGTGTGCCTCACTGCGGGCTACTTCTTCGGCAACATCGAGGTGGTGAAGAAGAACTTCTCTCTCGTCGTCATCGGCATCATCTTCGTGTCGCTGCTGCCGCTCTTCTTCGAGTACATGAAGCAGCGCAAGCAGGTCGAGGGTTCGTCTACAGGCGCTTGACGAGGCTTGCGACCTCGGGCTTCAGAACCGCTCTCAGCGCGTTCCACTTCACGATGACATCCATTGATCCGACGGCGCCCGCGGCGACCTGTCCACGTTGAAAGAACAGCTGCAGGCCGTGCTTGCGAATGATGAAGGCCTCGAAGTTCTCGGCCTTCGGCTCGAGCCCCTCACCGGTGAATGACATGCGATCGCGCAGCCCGGGCTTGGCGCGCAGGGCGGCGAGCGCCTCGCGGGAGAGGGTGGCGAGGCCGTCTCTGGGGGATGTGAACAGGTCGGCGATGGTCCACATGGGGAGACCGCCAGGCCAGTTCGAGGTGATGATCTGCGGGTCTGGATGGGCGCCTCCGGCGAACATGCGATAGGCAAACCACCTCACCGATACGAGGCCGGCATCGCTGTTCGTGCAGACCGTGTAGGTGGCGTCAACCGTGCTGGTCGTACCCCGTGGCGGTGCGCTGTCTTGCTGCAGCTCTGCCATCTGGCGCTTGAAGTCGGCCAGCGCTTTCTCGGCGATGGCACGGCTCTGACTGTTGTAGTCGGCCAGTGCGCCGCGAACCCCCATGAGGGCGCCGGGCTGATCGAGCGTTGGGTAGCGGAACGTGAAGGTCCACCCCTTGCCCTGGGCTCTCAGAACCTGCTCCTTTACGAGCGGGCGGGCGTGGGCTGCGCGCTGCGGCACCAGAATGGCCAGAAGCGCGAGAACGACGGCGGCGAGGTGATGCGTGCGAGTCATGCGGCATCAGTTCAATTCTCCCTCGCGCGGACCCTGCCGAGGCAGAGGCTCCACGACAGGGGAGAGCCCTGGCCCGCGCGAACCTCACGCGCTCGGACATCTTGACGTAGCGGTCTTTTGCGGGTAATCTCTCATCAGGTAGTGTAATGGCAACACGAACGAAGGCGTCGAGCCTGCCCCAGCCAGTCAGTGATGCCACCGCGCACCCTCGTGTCGCGGTGACGGTCGACCTCGTCATCTTCACGCTGCGTGAGCGTGCGCTGAACCTGCTCATCGTGGAGCGTGGCATCGAGCCGTTCAAGGGGCGATGGGCGCTGCCCGGCGGATTCGTGCGTCTCGATGAGACCATCGACGAGGCGGCGCGGCGCGAGCTCGCCGAAGAGACCGGGGTGAGCGAGGTCTACCTCGAGCAGCTGTACACCTTTGGCGACATCGAGCGCGATCCGCGTGAGCGCGTGATCACGGTGGCCTACTACGCGTTCGTGCCCTCTCAGTCGCTCGAGCTGAAAGCCTCAACCGACGCCGCCGCCGTGCGGTGGGTGGCGATCGGAGAGCGTCCCCCCCTCTCGTTTGATCACGACCGCATCGTCGAGTACGCCCTCGAGCGCATCCGGAACAAGATCATGTACGTTCCCATCGCCTTTGGGCTGCTGGCGAATGAGTTCACGCTCACCGAGCTGCAGAACGTCTATGAGGCCATTCTCGGCGATGCACTCGACAAGCGAAACTTCCGCAAGAAGATCCTGGCCTCCGATCTGCTCGTGGAGACGGGTTCCGTGCGCGGGGGCGAACGGCATCGCCCCGCTGCGCTGTACCGGTTCTCACGCGCTCGCTTCGAGGCGCCACGGCCATGAGTGCGCTCGTGACGAGGCACAGCGGGGAGGAATGGCGATGAGCCCACACATCGAGACGATCGACCCACGGGTGACGCCCAGTCTTCCCTTCCTCACATACCTGGCCGACTGGGAGGCTGCGCTCCCCACAATGTCCTTGAAGGGCATCGTTGAAGCGGCTGGCAGCCCCGAACAGGTGGCCGTGATCAGCGTCGATCTGATCAAGGGATTCACCGCAACCGGCCCGCTGTCGAGTCCGCGCGTGGGTGCGCTGGTGCCGCGCGTCGCCGCCTTGCTCACCGAAGCCCACGGACTGGGCGTGCGGCAGTTCGTGCTCCTTCAAGACGCCCATCCTCCAAACAGCCCGGAGTTCGACGACCTGCCCGCACACTGCGTGCAGGGCACGATCGAGGCAGAGACAGACGATGGGCTGGCCGCGCTCCCCTTTGCCAGCACCTTCAACGTCATGAAGAAGCGGTCGCTCGACGGCCTGGTGGCAACCGAGCTGATGGGCTGGCTCGAGGCCAGGCCACACCTGCGCCGTCTCGTCGTGGTGGGAGACTGCACCGATCTGTGCGTGTACGAGCTGGTGATGCACCTGCAGATGCGCGCGCACGCCCTGCACCTGCCGTATGAGGTCGTGGTGCCTGCCCGCTGTGTGAACACCTACGATCTGCCCGTGGAGACGGCGACGGCCATCGGCGCGCGTCCGCACGATGGCGACCTGCTGCATCGGGTCTTCCTGCATCAGATGGCGGCAAACGGGGTCATGGTGGTGGGCGCGCTCGATGAGGCGGTGCCGTGAGAACGAGGGGGAGTGGCGCCCGAGGGGGGCGACGAAAGGGGGACGACATGCGCATCGGAATTGCGGTGAGGCCCGCGCTGCCCGAGGCGAGCGAGGCGGCCAAGGCGCTGAAGTCGTGGTTGCGGGCACGAAAGGTCACGGTGCTCGACTTCGAGCGCGTGGTCGAGGGGGAGTCGTGCGACGCGGTCATGGTTCTGGGCGGCGACGGCACTTTGCTGCAAGTGGCAAACCAGATGGCGCCGCGTGAGATTCCCGCCATCGGCATCAACTACGGCCACGTGGGCTATCTGTGCGAGGTCGGCGCCGAACGCATCTTCGAGGCGGCTGAGATGATCCTCGATGGCCGCTACACGGTTGACCGACGCACCATGGTGCGGGCCACCGTGCGCCGCAAGGGGCGCGTGATTCGCACCCTCGATGCGCTGAACGAGATACTCGTGGGCGGGGCCACCCGCACCCTGACCCTTCATGTCGAGATCAACGGTGACGCCCTGGGTCAGGTGCGCGGAGATGGCATCATCGTTGCCACCCGCACCGGTTCGACTGCGTACAGCTTCAGCGCGGGTGGCTCGATCCTGTTGCTCGACGGGTTCGTGCTGGTGGCGTCGAACGCCGTGTTCTCGGCGAGCATCCGCTCGCTCATCATGTCGACCGACGCCGTCGTGCGCATCACCGACCAGTCATTCTCGACCACGCCGTATGTCATTGCCGACGGACAGCGCGACTACCGCATGCGCAAGGAAGACGTGCTCGACATCGGCGCCTCGCCGCTGAAAGGCAACCTCATCAGCCTCGGGCTGGTCACCCCCGTGCACAAGCTCAGCCTGGGCTTCGGGCTGCGACGCGTCTCGCAGAGCCCCCCGTCGCCTTGAGTCGGTGGCGTGTCGCGTGGGCCTGCTCGGGTGGAACGGCCACGCGGGCACTGCGTGGAATGACTGCCCTGGCCTTGCGCTCCTCGGCCCGTTCGTATATAATACCGTCTGTTGCGGCGCAGGCCGTACACACAGGGGTGTAGCTCAGCCGGTAGAGCGGCGGTCTCCAAAACCGTAGGTCGCGGGTTCGAATCCTGTCGCCCCTGCCACACGAAACCTAATAGCCGCGCCGATTCAGGCGCCACGAAGACGGCCTCTCAAGGTCGTCTTTTGCTTCTGGAAAAATTTTTTTCGAGGGGGGCTTAACTCAGGGCACGCCTTGCCGATACTCGTAGCGTAGAACTGTATTCTCGAGGTGCCAGCATGGATCGTTTCTCTTCAATACGCCAGGAGCCCCAGATGTCTACCCCCATCGCCCAGGGGAGTGGTGCGCCAGGGTCGCTCTCATGGGCCGACCGCACCAGTGGTACATACAGCGTCTCGAAGGCTGCCCTCTCTGCCACCATGGCCAGCGTTCCAGCCAGCATCGACGAGCATCTGCTCGGTGTCGTCTCCGCACAGATGCACGCCCTGTCGAGCGACGCGAGCCTGCGCGGCATGTACTACCTGGCGCTGATGCTCATGAAACAGGTTGGAGATGAGGCTGTGAGTGGCTTTGTGACGTCGCTGGGCGAGGCCCTCGGCGGCGGCGTCGCAGCGGAGGCTTCCGCCGCTGCCGCGGAGGCTTCCGCCTCTGCCGCGGAGGCTTCCGCCGCTGCCGCGGAGGCTTCCGCCGCTGCTGAACTTCCCGTTGAGGCCCCTCCGCCTCCGGATGCTGCAACGTCGATGCGGGTTCTCGCGGCCATCGATCAGCAGCTCGAGAAGGGAGCGGCCACGAGTGCGGCCCGTGGTACCGACGCGGCAACGCTGATGGAGAGCCTGTCGAACCTGCGCGCCGACGTGGGCACGACCGTCAGTGCCCTGCAGATGGCCCAGGCGCCTCAGGGGGCTCGAACCGGGTCGTCAGAGATGGCCGGGGCCCTTCTCGTGAGGCGCGTCTAGAGGAGTGGCCGAAAAGGTCGCGCCCATCAATATGCGGGCGCGGGAAGTTCGGCCGTTCTGCCATCCCGTGGGGTCGCGGGCATCCCACGAACCCTGAAGAGGGCTTTCCGGCCGTGCTTTCAGTGTCTTTCTGGAGGATCGTGGCTTGCGGCTCGCGTAAGCACGCGGAGCGAACAGCCGGCGGGGGAGAGCGGGGGCGCGGGGTGTGACGAACGAAGAAGAGCTCGAGCAGCAGTTTCGCTCGGTGGGTGACAACCTGCCGAACGGCATCGTCTATCAGTTTCGAAGAAATGCTGATGGCAGCCACTGTTTCACCTATGTGAGCGCGGGCATCGAGGCGACGCTGGGTCTGAAGCCCCACGAGGTTCTTGCTGACGTCGACCTTGTCTTCGGCTTGATGCCGCCGCAGACGCTGGAAGACTACTTCGCCGCCGAGGAGGTCTGCGTTCGAGACCTCACGCCCTATGCCGGGCTTCTCGATTTCGAGCTGGCGAATGGCCGTTGCTGCTGGCTTCAGGTTCAGTCTCGTCCCCATCGCAAGTCAGACGGTGCAGTGGTGTGGGACGGGCTCGCCATTGACGTCACCGACCGCGTGCTGGGAGAATGTCTTCAGAATGCGGTCACAGATACGCGAGAAGCCATATCGCACGCGAGCAGTGAGGTTGCGCTGTTCGATGCGGTCTGTCGCATCTTGAGCGAGTCAGAAATCGTCGATACCGCATTTGTGAGTGTCCATGCACCTGACGGCGCCTCTCTTCGACCGGTGGCGGCACATGGCTCGGGGGCTTCCAGGCGGGAAGCACTTGTCGTGTCTCAGGTCTCCGAGGCTGAGGTCGGCCATTGTCCCGTGACGCGCGCTTGGAGAGAGCGTAAGCCCGCCTCCCTCACGGCCCCCTCTCTTCTGGAAGGGCGGTGGGGTGACCTGGCATCGCTTTTCGAATGGACATGTGTCGGCTCCTTTCCGATTTCGTGCCACAGCGGTTCGCGCGGCGTTCTGACGTTGTGTGGCCGCGAGTGCTGGTTCCTCGATGGGGAGGCAAAGCCGCTTCTCGAGTCGCTGCTCGCCGACCTCACGCTCGCTCTCGATAGCCTGCAGGCACGTCAGGCGCTCACCGAGAGCCAGGCGCGCACCCAGGCGCTGCTCGGCGTGATTCCCGATCTCATTCTCACATTTGATCGAGACGGAACCTACCTCGCATCGCATCCCGCAGATCCCTCGCAGTATGCGGTGCCTCCCGAGGTCTTCATGCACCGACGGGTCGATGAGGTGCTTCCCGAGCCGGCGGCCGGCGCGCTCCTCGGGGCCATTCGTGCGGCCGTCGCTTCGCGGTCGCTTCAAACGACTCGCTACACGCTGCTCAAGGGCGGTGTCGAGCGCTGGTTCGAAGCCCGTGTCAAGCCGTTCTCAGAGAACCTGGTGGTGGCCGTCGTTCGCGACGTCACCGAGAGCGAGCTGAGCCGAAGGAACCTCGAGGCGCATCACCATCACCTCGAGGGGGTGGTTCGTGACCGCACTGAAGCGCTCCAGGTGGCCCTCGAGAGCGTGCGTCGCAGCGAGCAGCGCTTCGGATACGCCATGGAGGCCACCAACGATGGTCTCTGGGACTGGGACGTGCGCTCGAATCGCGCCTATCTCAGCCCTGCCTGGTATGAGATGCTCGGCTATCCCCCCGCGCCGCCCGAGAAGGAAGGGCACGCCAATCCGGAGGTCGAGGTCTTCTCGTTGCTGCATCCCGACGATCACGACCGTGTGCTGCACGCCACACGCACGCATCTGCTCGCGGGCAGTGGCTTTCTCGACGTCGAGCTTCGCCTGCGCAATGCCGACGGCACGTACAAGTGGGTGAGAAGCCGCGCCAAGGTGGTCGAGCGCGACGTCGATGGCGCCCCCTTGCGCGTGGTGGGCACGCACATCGATCTCTCGTTGCGCAAGGAGATGGAGCTCGAGCTTCTGGCGAAGGAGCGCGCGGAAGCGGCCAACCGCGCCAAGAGCGCGTTTCTCGCCAATGTGAGCCACGAGATTCGCACACCGCTGAATGCCATCACCGGCTACGCGCACCTGCTCAAGGAGGTGCTCACCGACCCTGCACAACGCGATCATCTCGACAAGCTGACGGCCTCGAGCCTGCACCTGCAGCGCATCGTCAATGACCTTCTCGATCTGACGAAGATCGAGGCCGATCATTTCACGCTCGAGCGGGTCAACGTCGATATCCGCGCCCTGGTGCAAGAGACGCGTACGATGCTGGCGGAAGCCATCGAAGCGCGCGGCCTGTCAGTAACCATCGACATCGACGAAGGCCTGAACACGCCTGCGCTTCTGGGTGACCCGTTCCGGCTGCGGCAGATTCTGGCGAACTATCTGGCCAACGCCGTGCGCTTCACGCCGAGTGGATGCGTACAGGTTCGCGCCCAGCTTGCTGCACAGGGAGAGGGTCACGCCACGATTCGCTTCGAGGTCGAAGACAGCGGCATCGGTCTGACCGAGCAGCAGCAGGCCCAGCTCTTCGAGCCGTTCGTGCAGGCAGAAGCATCTACCACACGGAGGTTTGGCGGCACGGGGCTGGGGCTGGCCATCAGTCGCAAGCTGGCCCGCCTGATGGGGGGAGACACGGGGGTGGTGAGCAGTGTCGGGCACGGCAGCACCTTCTGGTTCACGGCGCGTCTCGAACGCGGATTGGTCGCTGTCACCGCGGCCCCTGCGGCGCCTCACGCCACACGTCTGCGACCGGGAGCACGCATCCTGCTCGTTGAGGACAATCCGCTCAATCAGGAGCTCATGCGCCTCACGCTGGAACGTCAGGGGGCCGTGGTAGAGCTGGCCGTTCATGGGGGCGAAGCGCTGCGCTTGTTCGCCCATAACGACTACGATCTGATCTTGATGGATCTGCAGATGCCCGAGCTCGATGGCTACGCGGCGACAAGGGACATCCGTGCCCTCGAGAGAGGGCGTACCGTGCCCATCGTTGCGGTGACGGCCAGTGCAATGGTCGAAGAGCGAAAGCGCTGTGCCGATGTCGGAATGAATGACTGCCTGGTCAAGCCCATTCGTCCCAGTGAGCTGTGCGCGGCGCTCGTGCGCTGGATTCCGGAGGCCGATCGTTGCGGCCAGGACGACGCTTGCGACGCGGAGGGCGCTGCTGTGGAGACAGCTATGTCTGGCGGTGCTGCAGACGTGCAGGCTTCGTCGGGGCCGTCGCTCATCAACGTCGCCGAAGGGCTCGCGCACTTCGATGGAGACCGAGAGACCTACGATTGCATGCTTGCTCGGTTCGTCGAGGAAGCCCCTCTGCGTGTGGTGCAGCTGCGCGAGGCCTTGGCGCTCGGGACGCAGCCTCTGGCAGTCCGCCTCGCTCACACATTGAAGAGCGAAGCCGCTGTGCTCGGCCTCGATGGGGTGCGCGAGCAGGCGGCGCAGGTCGAGCACGCGCTGGTCACCATGCCTTCGGGCATCACGGCGATGCCGGGGGTGGAGCCCCTGGCCCACGTGGTCGAGGCGGTGCGCGCAGCGCTCGAGGAAAGCCGGGTGGGGCAGGGCCGCTCGTCGCGCACTTAACCCGGCGTGCGCCGCGGCCGATGAAGAACGTGCCGTATCCTGGCTTGTGAGGTGCCGCCATGGACCCGCTCGCTTTCACGTTCCGTTCGTCAGCAAACGCTCCGCTCTCTTCGCCCGAGATGACGTCTGAAGGCGCAGCCTTCCCCTCCCTGCGGCTCGCGCCACTGCGCGCAGCTGTCGCGTCGCCTGCGGGTGGATTGTCTTCCCCCGGCGGCGCCAGCGCCCTGGAAGGCGACCTCGTGGACGAGATCAGCGCCCAGATGGACGCTCTCGCTGACAATCCGAGCCTTCGCGACATGTACTATCTCATCATTGCGCTGCTCAAGAAGCTGGGGGGCGATGCGGTGCGAGACTTCGTGAAGTCGATGCACGCGGCGCTGGGGAACGACGGTCTGTCTCACGGACAACCTTCGTCGACGACGGGTGCGACATCGACGCTTGCCGTGCTCAGCACGTTCGAGGTGCATGTCGAGAAGATCACCGCCCAGGTGAACGTGCTCTCAGCCGATGGTTCTACCGCGGTCTCGGCGACCCTCTCGTCTCTGCGCGTCGAGATCAAGACGTCCATCACGGTGGTGAGGCGCGCGATGGGGGGCTCTCCCGAAGATCCGCTCGCGCTCGATCTCAATGGCGACGGCGCCATCAACCTCGATCGGGCCCGTCGCTTCGACCTCAGCGGTAAGGGCGAAGCCGCGCCCATCCCGTTCGTGAGCGGGGGCGATGCCTTCCTCGCCCTCGACCGCAACGACAATGGCCGCATCGACGATGGGACCGAGCTGTTCGGCGATCAGCACGGCGCGGCGCACGGTTTTGAGGAGCTGCGTCGATTCGACAGCAACGGTGATGGCGTCATCGATGCACGAGACGCGGTGTATGACCGCTTGCGCCTGCTCGGCGACTTCGATGGCGACGGTGACGACGAACAGAGGGGCCTCGCCGATGCCGGGGTGACGCGCATCGATCTGGCGTCGCAGGCCGAGGGCCGCGCGCTGGGTCCGAGTGCCACCCTGGCCCAGGCAGGACGGTTCTGGCGCGGCGATCGCGCCGATCTGGCGGGCTCGCTGCTGCTGCGAAGGGTGTAGGACTAAACGATCTTTTAGCGAGCGTTTCAACACCGGTCTGGTTCGGCCGTCTACGATGGTTGCATGAGCACCATGAGCCCTCTCAACTCGAGTTTGTCTTCGCTTCCAGCCCGTGGCGCGGCTGTTCCGCAGCCCCCTGAGCCGGTGAACGCGATTCATGATCGTCTCACCCTCGCTGAACGTGAGGTCACCCATCACGAGTCTGAACAGCAGCGACTCCTGAAATCGGCTGCGGCGGCGGCGGGCAGGGTTGACGCAGCCCAGCGGGCGCAGCATTCGTATGGCACCCTCGCCAACCGCTTCGCGGAAGCCCAGAACGATGCCGTCGACCGGGTGACCCGCGCCACGTGGGGGGGCCGTATCGCCGGATTTGGGGGCATTGCCGCCGCCATGGCAGGCGCCATGGGGCACATGCCCGTGGTGGGGGTGCTCGGTCTGACGGGCATCGCCGCGGCGGGCCTCCTCATCGTGGTCGTCGAGCGCGCGCGCCAGGAGCGTGACTCGGCGCACGAGGCCTATGTCCCCACGCGGGCGCGCTACGACAGCGCAGTGGCAGACGAGAAGGTGGCGCGCTTCGAGCAGGAACGAGATTCCCGCCTCGCGACCGAGGCCGGCGATCGGGCACGGGTTGCGCGCACGAGTCTCGAGGTGCTCCGTATGGCCCGCCACGTCAACGAGAAGCCCGTCGGCGGCGACGTCACTGTCGACGCGCACGGGGTGAGTCTCGGCGGAATCCGCGTCGCGAGGCGCGGGGTGCAGGCGGGGTAGCTCACGGGTATAAGCCCATTTGGGCTTCTAGTGACGGGTATAAGCCCATTTGGGCTTCTAGCGCGCAGGGCAGCGTGCGCCGACGTCGTCTCGCGCTGCGCTTCGCCTCAGATCATCTCCGACATCAGCTCTTCGCGCGGGTTGGGAATCACCACGCGGTTCACCAGCAGCCCCTTGTCGGCAATGACCTCGGCGCCGGCGTCGACGGCGCTCTGCACCGCCGCCACGTTGCCCGTGAGGGTGCAGAAGGCCTTGCCCCCCATGGCCATGGCGAGGCGAACCTCGAGCAGCTCGACGTTGGCGGCCTTCACTGCGGCGTCGGCCCCCTCGATGAGCGAGGCCACCGAGAACGATTCGATGATGCCCAGGGCCTCCAACGGGGCGTTGCGGTTGGTGCCGCTCAGGGCCGTGAACACCGTGTCGTGGATGTTCGGGATCACGAAGGTATCGATGACCGAGAAGTCGCCTTCAGCCGTGCCCGCGCTCACCGCGGCCTGCACCGCGGCCACGTCACCGCGCACCACGACCATGTACTTGCCCGAGCAGATGGTGCGGGCGAGCACGAGCTCCACGGCTGATGCCTTGAGCATGGCGTCGGTCACCGAGAAGCCGGCGGCGATGCTGCTCAACTCGATCAATCCGAGACAGTTGTTGGGCATGTCGGTACTCCTCGTGTGTCGCCGCGTCAGTGCGCGATGGTGATGGCGTCGGCCTCGATGGCGCTCACCGTGCCGCCGATGCTGGCGTGGATGTCGACCCCGAGGGCGTCGGTGTCGACCTTTGCGATGACCTGGCCGCGCTTCACCTTGGCGCCCGCCTTCACCACTGGCGCGGCGGGGCGGCCCACGTGCTGCGACAGCTTGATGCGCACCTCGGCGGGCTCTTCCCACGTGCCATCGAACGGCGTGTGGGCGTCGAACGCGTCGATCTTGAGGCGCTGCCTGATCATCGACAGGGGGATGCGACGCGACTCCTTCATCGGGTGAACGCGCAGGGGCTTCGTCTGGGTGAACTTGATTCCGGCGGCGCGCAGATCGGCCTTGGCGTCGTCACAGGCCTCGCGGGGGAACAGGTCTTCCGGGCAGGCGTACAGCGTGCACAGGCCGCACGAGCAGCAGAGCGCGGCGAACTGGTTGAGCAGCTCGGCGCCCGTCTTGCTGAAGCCCAGGCTGCGCATCACCTTGTGCGGCTGCACGTCGTAGCCCAGCAGGTAGCGCGGGCACATCTCGGTGCAGTAGCTGCACTGGTCGCATGCCGACTTGCCGATGCGTCGCTGAGCCTCGTTCGAGGTGGTCTTGCGCCGCACCAGGCTGTGATCGGCCGGCAGCACGATGAGCCCGCCGAACGTCTTGGTGACCACGGCGTCGAGGTCGAAGCTGATGCCGCCCATGAGCACGCCGCTGGTGAGCAGGGCGAACTCGCTCGTGGTGGTACCGCCGGCGCGGCGCAGCAGCTCGCGGTAGGAGGTTCCGATGGGCACCCACATCGACTTGGGCTCGTTCACGAGACCCACGATGGAGACGAACTTGTCGATGACCGGGTGCCCCTGGGCAGCCCGCTCGACGTTGAACAGGGTCTCCACGTTGTTGACCACGCAGCCCACGTCGAGGGGGATGCCGGCGGGGGGGATGAGCCTTCCAGTGGCGGAGTACACCAGCTCGTACTCGTCACCCGCCGGGTAGAAGTCGCCCATGAGCAGGGGAGCGATGCCTGCCGCCTCGAGGTGCGGCGTCACCGCGTCGATGGCCTTTGCGTTCTTCTTCTTGATGCCGAAGACGCCACGGGTTGCGCCGGTGAAGCCCATCATGCGCTTCATGCCGGCCACGATCTCTTCCGGGTAGAGCTCCATGAGGGGGGCGTCCTTGTGCATGAGGGGCTCGCACTCGGCGCCGTTGGCGATGAGGTACTCGACCTTGGAGTCGGCCTTGACGTAGGTGGGAAATCCGGCACCGCCGGCGCCCACCACGCCCATCTCTTTCAGCAGTGTGTTCACGTTCGCGCTCTCGCGTGCTGTATTCGGGGGAGGGCGTGTTCGTGACGCCCCCCTCATGATCCTGGCATGGGAGCGCCACCCCCTTCTTGATCCTGGCAGGAGAGCGCCACTCTCCTGCGGTTCCCGTTCAACGTTTTTTCAACGGTTCTTCGTAGACTGCCCCCATGACGACAATGCCTTCCCTGGCCTCGACCCGCGTCGTTCCGCTCCAGGCGGGGCGCATAGAGAGCACGCGCGTCAAGCAGACCCTCGATCGCTATCTCGACGACGACGCCGCGCAGCGGGTGAGCGTGGGGGCGGTCAGCGGAGCGGGTCTGGCCGTCGCCGGCCTGGGGGCCACCGCGCTCGGCCTTCTATCGCAGTCACAGGCGGCTTTGGCGGGACCGTGGGGGGTCGGTGCGGGCGCCGCCCTGGGCCTTCTCGCGGGGGGAGCCATCGGCACCGTCTGCACGCGCCGGCTCTTCCCGAACCGAGACGAGAGCGCGTTCATGAACGCCTACATGCTCGGCGCGATCGGCGGGTTTGGATGCCTCATCACAGCAGCAACCGCCCAGGGCGCAGGGGGGGGCGCGGGTGCTCTCTGC
>RGZZ01000093.1 GCA_010028905.1 Pseudomonadota bacterium
CTCATGGCCTCATCCCGGAGCAGATCTGGGACGCCGACGACGTGGCGGGAACTCCCCTGGTCTTCGGGCGCCCCACCGGATCTGCCCTTCCGCTGACCTGGGCCCACGCCGAATACATCAAGCTGCGCCGATCGCTGCACGACGGTCGGGTCTTCGACACGCCGCCCACCGTGGTCGATCGCTACCAGCGCCGAGCCGTGCGCGATGGTCGCCTGACCTGGCGCTTCAATCACAAGATCAGTCGCATCCCCGCGGGACGACCGCTTCGCATCGAGACCCTGGCGCCCGCCGAGGTCCATTTCACGTGTGATGGCTGGACGACCCGCACCGTTGCCGACAGCCTGCCCCCTCGCTTTGGCGTGTACGTGTTCGACCTTCCCGCGCTGGCTCCCGGACAGCGCCTCGAGTTCACCTTCCACTGGACTGACGTCGGGCGTTGGGAAGAGCGCCCGTTTGTCGTTCGCGCGGTCTGAGACAGGCCGTGGCCCTCGCGCCCCGCGGCGGCCGGCAGGCAGCGCGCGGCGCGGAGCGAATGAGGCTCGAATGAACCTCGCTGCTCGCGTTCGGAGCGTGATTGCGCCGCCCCCTGAAACATCTCGCATCTTCTCGTCGGACGACGAGATGCGCAGGGACTATCGCGGTTGGCGCGGTCGCCAGCTGGCCACGACCTTTGTGGGCTACGCCGTGTACTACTTCGTTCGCAGCAACTTCTCGATGGCCATGCCGCTGCTCGAGCAGCAGGGGTACAGCAAGAAGACCCTTGGGTTCTATCTCACCGCGCATCAGCAGGTGTACGGGCTCTCCAAGTTCTTGAGCGGCGTCGTGGCAGATCGCACGAACCCGCGGTTCCTGATGACCCTGGGGCTGGCGGCGAGTGCGCTGGTGAACCTCGCCCTGGGCTTTGCGTCGACAGCAGAGGCGCTGGGCGTGCTGCTGGTGCTCAACGGTCTCTTCCAGGGCATGGGCTTTCCGCCCGTGGCGCGCGTCCTCGCGCACTGGTTCGGGCGTCGGGAGCGGGGCACCATGTGGGGGGTGTGGAACACCTCACATCAGTTCGGCGCGGCGGGCATCGCCGTCATGGGCGGCTACCTCGCGGCGCGCTACGGCTGGCAGGCCGTCTTCACCGTTCCGGCGATCATGGCGCTCATCACCGCGGGCGCCATCGGCGCGTTCCTGCGCGACACGCCCGGGTCGCTCGGGCTTCCACCGGTCGAGGTCTATCTCGGTGAGACGCCTGGCCCCGACGAGAGCCCGTCACCCGCCGACAGCACATCCGGCGCCTGGCGGCTGGTCTTCGGGAATCCCTACGTCTGGCTCGTCTGCTTCGCGAACTTCTTCGTCTACGTCATTCGCTACGTGTTTCTGAACTGGGCGCCCACCTATCTCAAACAGGTGAAGGGCATCGAGCTCGATGCGGCGGGGTGGAGCGTAGCCTGCTTCGAGATCGCGGGCATCGCAGGCTCGCTGCTGGCCGGATGGCTCACCGATCGCTTCTTCAGCGCGCGACGCGCGCCTGTCTGTGTGACCTTCATGATGTGTTCCGGGCTGGCCGTGCTGGGGCTGTGGGTGCTGCCGCAGGGCTCATCGCTGGCGCATGTGAACGCGCTGATCGGGGCCGCCGGGTTCTTCATCTACGGCCCTCAGTTCCTCGTGGGCGTGATGATGGCCGACATCGCATCGAAGGATGCGGTGGCCACGGCAGTGGGCCTCAGCGGATTCTTCGGCTACACCAGCGGCATCATCTCCGGCTGGGGAATGGGGTGGCTGGTCACCACCTACGGGTGGGATTTGGGCTTCCGGCTGCTCATGCTGTGCGCGGGGCTTGGCGCGCTTCTCTTCGCGGCCTGCTGGAACGCCACGGGGCCGCGCGGCCCTGTGCCTGCGTCGTCTCGGGCCTAGCGCGCGTCGGCGGTCATGAGACCGAAGATTGCGCCCATCACGGCCATGCAGATGGTGACGAAGATGGCCACCGTGAACGGCAGCTTGACCCCCGGCTTGATGTAGACGGGAACGATCATGGAAGCCGCTCCGAAGATGGCGCCGCCGATGGCGCCCTTCAGTGCATATGTTCTGCGCAGGTTCATGGCTTTCTCACTCGGGTGCTGGCGCGAGCGGGGCGCGCATCTGCTCTCGACAGGCGCACGCACGGCCGCGTCTACTGGGCCGGCTGGATGATGTACGCCGCGTCTCGCATGATGCGGGGCACGTTCAGCGTGATGCGACCATCGACGCAACGCCGGCGGTACGGGATGGAGGTTCCCGTCTCGGTGTTCCATTCCTCCACCACGTAGTCTCCGTCGAGGAATCCCTCGAGCACGACCACGCTCGGGTCGACAGGGCGCACGGGCTGGCGCAGCGCCGCACGCAGCCAGATCGCGTCCGGGTTCCTGACCCAGACCACGGCACGTGTGTTCGAGGCCCGTCCCGTGACCTGCAGGGAGGGGCGCGGTGAGCGACGGTACTGCGGCAGCCCGTACGCCACGGGAATGATGCCTGCGCCTGCGTTCCGGATTCGAATCGCGTGCCGTCCTCCTCCCACGGCCACCGCGTACCGTCGTGGGGTCTCGAGGTCGGGGGTGTCGAACGGCTGGTCGAGCCGACGTGATCCGTCGACGTCGACGACGAGCCGGCTGCCGCGGCTCGGTGGCTCGGTGACATAGATCACGCAGCGCCCGTCGACGGGGGCGATGTCGTCGGTGAACGGCGCCTGCGGCATGTCGACGAGCAGGGTGAGGGGGTTGTGCAGCTCGGGTCGCTCCTCGCCGTGCAGCATCCGACTGACAGATGAGAGGCCCCCGATGGCGCCGTCGCTCTCCACGGTTGCGGTGGCGGGCGTATTGGCGGGGCCGCGCTGCCATCCGCCACGGGTCGGGCAGATCACCACATCGCCTCGGCGCGGCGCCGAGGCTGCGGCGGACCGCATGTCGAGCACCTTCACCGAATCGGGAAGGTCAGGGAGCCACGGCGCGCTTCGGGCGAAGCGCACCACCGGCCGGAACGCGTCGTAGCGGTTGTGCGCGTCAACCACGGTGTCCCACCACCACGGCATGCCCGCTCCCGCCGCGCCAGCGAAGAGCGGCGCCCAGAGGGCCTCGTGCAGCCAGGTGCCTGCTTCGTCGCGCTCGGTCACCGCCTTGCGCACGCTGGCGGCAGCCTCGCTCACCACGACCGGGCGACCGTGGCGCTCACGCTTCTCACGGCAGATGTCTGCGATGGCACGGCCTAGATCGGCGGCACCGTACACGTGTGCCTGCAGGTAGTCGAGCACGGGGAGCGCCTCGATCTCGGGCACGCCTTCGGGGGCACCGAAGCTCACCGTGATGGGGTGGGCGTAGGGATCGGTGGCGCGGAGGGCCTGCGCCATCTCCGCCACCCATGTGCGGCAGGTCTGGGCATCGAAGCCTTCGGTGAGGTCGATCTCGTTCATGAGCTCCCACGAGAGCACCGTGGGACTCCAGCCCCAGCGCGCGGTGAGGTAGCGCAGGCGCTTGCGAAAGCCCTGACGGGCGGTCGCGTCGGCGAAGAACTCGGCGGGGCGGGTCAGGGGGCCGCCTCGCGTGCGATTGTACGGATTCCGGTTCCACAGCGCGGGGCCGGGTCGGATGCGCAGGGCGTTGAACGACTCGATGCAGAGGGCGACGCGGACGCCGCGCAACGACGCCGTCTCCACGATGTGGTCGAGTCGCCATGCTGCTTCGAGGTCATAGCGACCTCTCCCGGTCTCCAGTGCGAGCGGGGCGAAGGGCCCCGCCCAGATCCGGGCGTAGGTGGCGCCCTCGCCGGAGAGCCGCTCGAGCCAGCGGTCGTAGGCGTAGGTGGCCGCCGGACCGCTGTAGGCGAGGTTCTCTCCCACAGGAAGGATCGCGTCGCCCTCGGAAGACGCGAAGCCGCGCGCGGCCACCCGAACGAAACCGCCGCTCCCGCGTCTGGGGGGCAGGGCTTCGACCACCTGCACCGACGAGGTCTGCGATTGCCTGCCCATGCGCGCCACCACGGTGAAGCGCCAGGGTCCCACCTCGTCTGGCGTGAAGCGCACCCGCCAGCCGGGAGCCTCGCGCGGGCGCAACGACTCGCGGCCACCGGCCAGCGAGCGCTCGAAATCCTGGAACCAGAACCCGTTGACCTCGATGAGGCGCCCGCTCGGGCTCACGAAACGGCCACTTACCTCGTTCTGCTCGGGGTCGAAGGGGTTCCCCGCTGGGCTGGCCTCGATGGCCACCTCGCAGCGATCGTAGCAGCGCACGGCGCGTCCGCTCACCAGGCGGGGCGAGAGGGGAGCGGCCGACGGCCGCGGTGGAGCGCGATGGGGGAGACGGTTGGGCGGAGCGGCGACAGCAGGGGCGGGACCGCACAGGCTGACGAGCCCCGCGGCAAGGACGGCAAGCCAGCGGTTCATGTCGATGCATCGTTCCCCGTGGCGCTCGCATTTCCCCCGCGCGGCCTTCCTCGGGCGTGCAGGCCAATGCGCGCGCGCCGTCCAACCTCCGCGAGGAGGTCTCTCGTGGCACGTGAGCCTGGGCGGCTTCTGAACCCGATCACGCGGTTGCAACGCGAAGAGGAGAGCCTGTGCCAGAGAGCGTGTTCGAATCGGCCCTCGTGACCGTCTGCGACTGGGCCTGCCGGCTTGGAGGCGATCCCGGGCGAGACGCGTGGAGAGCGGTGGCGGAGAGGAACCTGGGGCAAGACGCATCGCGCTTCTCGCTCGCGGTGCTGGGCCTTCGCCTCGAGACCGCGGCGCGGGCCGGTGATGACGCACGGGTGAAGGCCATCATGCGCGCGCTGGCGACCTTCCTGCGCGACCAGCCCGCGGCCCGTCTGGCCCTCGAGTGGCAGGGTACCGGGGCGCGTCGCGTGACCAAGGACACCGCCGATCTGTGCGGGCTGCGCTTCGACGTGGCCGGGCGCCTCCTCGATCTTGATGTCTGCCTCGACGAGACGGCTCCGATGCCGAGTGATCGCTTCTTTCGCGCGCTGCTCATCGATCTGCTGACCGAGGCCCACGACGCCACGCGTGCGACCGCTGGCGGAGAGCGGGCGTCGGCGCTGTCAGCGCACGTGGCGTCGCGGCTCCACCGTCGCCTTCGTGAGGCCGCCATCCCCTCCGATTTCCGCGGGGAGGCGCTCCGCTGGATGTGGCGGGTGCTCACATCGGTGTGCGTGACGTTCGAGCGCGTGACCTCGGCCGATGACGCGCGGCGACTCGTCCTTCCCGACGCCTCGGACGCGCGGTCTCTGGGGAGCGGCGGGTTCGATCTGCGCGTGCGCCTCGTCGGAGACGAGATGCTCGATGTATGGGCGTCTGCTTCTCCGGCGGCTGTTGATGCGGCCGTCGTGAACGAGATGCTCGGGGCGCTCGCGGCGGCCTGGGGGCGTGAGGCCGCGCCGCTTGCGGGAGGCTTTCGCGAGATGCCCGTCGCCTCGCAGCCGCAGGGAGATGCGGTCGAGGGGGTGGGGCCGACCCTGCCGTCGCCGTCCGCGGTGCCCCTGGTGGCGTGCGATCTGCCGTCGACCTTCGAGGGCGCGGGCAGCGCCGCGCGGTCGTGGTCGCGCGCGCGCCGCGTGGCGACGCAGCGCGATGGGCGTCACGCATACGCGGCGCTCGAGCTCGTCGATCTGGGTCCTTTCCTCGAGACGCGCCGTTCCCTGGGAGACGTGAGCCCCACCGCCATGCTGCTCTGGCTGCTGGCCCGTCAGCCGACCTTTGCCGGTCGCGCCTTCGCCGTGATGGTCGACGTGCCGGCGCGAGGGGGCGATGGAACGGCCGCAGGCGAATCGGGGCGAACCCCTGCGATTCTGCGCGTCCGACCCGTCGACTACTTCCCCGGGGCGTTCCCGGGGGCGGGGTTCGACGTCTTCAAGACGGTCTTCGAGCGGGAGGCCGCGCTGACCCGGGAGAGGCGCTCGGCGTCATGGGAGATGCTGCGCACGCTCGCGCGACTCGACGTCGTGGCGCCGATGCGGGGGCACCCGGCGCTGCTGTCTCGGGCGCGCGATGCGTTCGGCACGGTGGGGGTCTTCATGGTTCGCGGGGCCGACGTGTTCGATGTACCCTGGCACCCGATGCTCTCCGACGGTTCTGTGGGGCTGGGCGACTTTGGTGCCGCCGTGCAGAGCGGCGAGGTGCGGTGCGCGGTCACCTTCAAGGGCGCGCGACGTCAGGTCGAGGCATGTCGCGCGGCGGTTCTGGCCGCTCTCGACCAGCCGGGTCGCTGCTTCTCGCACTGAGCGACGCGGCGGACGGCGTCGTCACTCTCTCGGCCTGACCTGGCGGACGGCTTCCCGCGGGGGAGAGGCGAACGTCGCTGGCGGTCTCCTCGGCAAGGATGTTTCCCGCTGCGTCGAGGGCGTATACGGCGCCGTCGAAGCGCGCGTGCTGCTGGGAATCGAGATGTGCAGAGGTGATCTGGAGGCGCGCCGTGCCCGTGGGCACGTGCACCTCGATGCGACCGTCGCTGGCCTGGGTGAGCATGGCGTGTTCGGCGGGAGCCGGTCTGGCGTGCAGCGTCGAGGTCAGGAGCTGGGCGGGATAGGGCTCCGCGCCCAGGTACCCGCCCTTGGCGTCGCGCACCACGACCTTGCCCTTGCCGAACACGATCTTCTCGGTGCCGCGAGGGAGGCGGAACGTGTCTGCGTCTTCGACGATGGGGGTTCGATGCGAGGATGGGCGTTCAATGCACTGCGTGCGCGGGGCTTCGTGCGCGAGGGCGGGGGCGGCCGTGAGGGCGGCGCCGAGCACCGAGGGGAGCATGACTGCCGCCAGGAGCGCGCCGAGCAGGGGAGGTCGAGCCGTCGACACCGCCGGTTCGGCGCATCGGGTCGACAGGGTCACCGCGTCGCCGTTCACAGCGGGCAGGCGGGCTTCGCTTGCGCGCACGGGTTCGCTCCACGGTGAGCGCAGCGACGCGAGGGGAGCAGGAGATGTCAGGCCGGCAATCATCAGGGAGGTCTTCCTTCAAGCATCATCCGATGATGCCATCTTGCCAGCACGGGCTCAAAAAACGCTGAACGGGGTTGCGCCGCGCGGGTTGTCGAGGGGCGCGCGTCGATGGGCAGGACTCCGGCCCGAGAGACTCAGAAGCACCCTGCATGTCTGCCTTCAACTTCAGCACCGAGGTGCGCACGCGCCTGCCAGAGACCGATGCCATGGGTGTGGTGTTCCACGGGTACTTCTTCACCTACATGGAGGTGGGACGCACCGACTACCTGCGCAACCTCGGGCTGGCCGACAGCATCGATCGCGCGCAGAACCGCCCCCCGCGTCCCATCCGCGATTTCGAGAACCTCGTGGTGCACGCGGGCTGCGACTTCAAGTCGCCCGCGCGCCTCGACGATCCGCTCGTTGTGCACGTGCGCGTGGCGCATCTCGGACGAACCTCGTTCCGCTTCGAGTTCCGCATCGTGCACAAGCGAGAGAACCGGCTCGTGGCCGAAGGTGAGTCGGTGCACGTCGCCATCGACGAGGTGACATGGAAGCCCATCGAGATTCCGCACGAGTTCCGCCAGACGGTGCGCGCGTTCGAGGGCAGCTCCCTCGACGCGTCGTGATGTCGCGCGCGGGCGTTGCCGGGGTGTGGTTCACCCGCGTGACAACGGCATGCGTGGCCGCGCTGCTGCTCGTGGGCTGCGCATTTGCGCAGGAGCCCGCGCCCAGCCTGCGGCCGCTTCTCTCAGAGCCGCCGCTGCGGGTCACGCTCGAGGCGTCTCCTCGCGGCGGCTTCGTGGCTGGGGTTCGAGCGCCGGTCCGCCTCGTGGTGCGCAACGTCACGGGCTCACCTGGGCTCACCCAGACACCCGTGGCCGTCGTCTTGCGCGGTGTCACCTGGAAGGGATGCCCGCCGGATCGTCGCAGCTGGCTGCATCCGGTGATGGGCGATGTGCGCGAGATGTCAGACGGCGCGCTGGTGCTCGACACGTCGGCGTCCCGCCTCAGTGAGGTGATGATCGAGTCAGCCCTGATCTTCCCTGGGGGTGGTCATCGACATGCCGTACACGCCGCAGCGGGCCGGGATGCAGAAGGTCGACATCTCGTATGGCGTCGTCGGTCCGGGGGAGACGTGGGCCGACCGCGTGTGGTGTGCCCGCGGAGGCGAGGGGCGCTTCCAGACGTGGCCGCGCGCCACCTCATGGGAGATCGACGCGATGCAGGGCAGTGGTGGGGCGGGGGTCGTGCGTCAGAGCATGCGCGCCAGCGGAACTCCCATCGAGCTGCACCACGAGACGTGGTCGGTCTTGCTCTCGGGACGCGCCGATCCGAAGGGCCTGGCCACCGGTGGGCTCAACGCCGATCGCGCGCTCGAGAAGGTGGGCTGGGCGGGCGCGGAACGGGCGCGTCCGAAGGCGCAGGTGTGGCGCTTCTGGAGACCGTCGCTGTCGGCCTGGTTCTTCGTGCGCGATGATGGCAGCGCTGTCGCGCTTCGCCGCGAGGGGGGGCGCTGGGAGCGTGAGCCCATGCCGGCCATGGCGGTCACGGTGCCGGAGGCGTTCGGGGCGGCGCCGGACGGGGCCACCGACATGCTCCTGAAGCCGGAGATCTTCGGCGATCTCGTTGAGGTGAGGGAGCCCTTGCGCCGCGGTCGCTACGACATCGGAGCGAGTCGCGTCGAGCCGTCGCGCATCTGGGCCGTGCTGCGTCGCGCCCTTGCGCAGCGGGTTGATCTCCGCTACGAGACCTTCAACGCGAGCGGGCTCGGCAACGAGCAGGTCCTCTCCGCGGGGGTGAGGCTCGATCACCAAGGTCGGTGGCTCCCCTAGGTTCATGGTTTACAGGGGTGAGCGCAGGCTTCACCAGCGCCGGGTGCGAACACGATCACGCGGCGGGTCTTCCCTTCGAGGCGGCACGCAGACGAGGAGCCTGAGGCCATGAGACGCATCTGCGTGTTCTGCGGTTCGAGTGCCGGTGCCCGCGACGGGTACGCTGAGGCGGCGCGTCATGTGGGGCGTGAGCTCGCCCATCGCGGCATCGGTCTGGTGTACGGCGGTGGCGGGGTGGGGCTCATGGGCATCGTGGCAGACGCCGTGCTCGAGGCCGGGGGCGAGGTCGATGGCGTCATCCCGCACGCACTCGAGGTGCGCGAGCTCTCGCACAGAGGGGTCACCCGCCTTCACATCGTCGACTCGATGCACGAGCGCAAAGCCCTGATGGCTGAGCTTGCCGACGGGTTCGTGGTGCTGCCCGGCGGCATGGGCACCATGGAGGAGATGTGCGAGGTGCTGACCTGGGCGCAGCTGGGGCTGCACGTCAAGCCGTGCGGGCTGCTCGACGTGAGCGGATACTGGACGCCGCTCATCCGCTTCTTCGACCATGCGGTGGATGAGGGCTTCCTGCGTCCTGAGCATCGCTCTCTCATGCTCGTCGACGATGACCCTGCTGCGCTCATCACGCGCATGGCGACGTGGCAGCCTCTGCCCGGCCCGCGCTGGATCACGCGAGGGGAGACCTGAGGGCCGTGGCGTCCGATCCAGGGGGGGGGCCTCCTTCGAAGCGACGCAGCAGCCGTGAGCGGGCGGCCGACATCCGTCCCGAAGACGTGATGCGCAGCAGCCGTGAGCGGGCGGCCGACATCCGTCCGGAAGACGTCATGCGCAGCAGCCGTGAGCGGGCGGCTGACATCCGTCCGGAAGACGTCATGCGCAGCAGCCGAGAGCGGGCCGCCGATACCCGTCCGGAAGACGTGATGCGGAGCAGCCGGGAGCGCCAGGACGGCAGCGTGGTGCTGCGTGGCCGTCGCTCGATGGGGGCGGCCCGTCGCATGCGGGCCGCAGCCGATTCGCGTGTCATTGAGGGGCGTCCAGACGATGGCGGGGGGGCCTGGCCCGATTCCCTTTCGGCTCCCGCGGTCGAGCCGCCTGCGCCACCGCCCCTGTCTCAGGCGCCTGCGCCTGCACCCGCGGTGTTCCTGCCGCGGGTGGAGCGGGTGCCGTGGGAGAGCATCGTCGCCCTCGCGCGGCGATACGACCCGCTTCAGATCACGGGAGGGCTCGATCGCGCCATCGCGCTCTCTGACAGCGTGCGCCGCGAGTTCGCCGCGCGGGGGGGGTTCAGCGTCGCCCCGCTGCTGCTGGCGGCGTGCCTGGCCTTCGAGTGCCGATCGATGCAGCACTGCGGCATCATTCCCCAGGGCGACGATCTGATGTACCTCTGCGCCCTTCACGCGGCGGTCGTGTCCGCTTCTCCCTGACGGGTCTCTTCTTGGGTGGGCGGCCGTGGGTGCCGTAGTACTTCTCGCTGCGGTAGCGCAGCCAGACGCGCAGGGCCTGCGGAACCCTGGTTCGCTCGTCGGGTGTCAGGCGCGCATAGAGGCGAAGGGCGCGGGTTCGGGCGAGGCGCGCCGCACCGTTGTGATGGGCGTCCCAGTGCCCGCGCGCAGCGCGGATGAGGCGACAGACCTCTTTCACGAGGGCCGCGCCGTGAAGCTCGCATTGGGCTTCTGGCGCGCGTTCCGACGATGGGACGTCGTGCTCGAGCCAGGGAGGGAGGGGAGCGCGCTCGGCTTCGCTCTCGCGCACCTCCTCGTCTTCGTCTTCTTCTTCTTCGTCGTCGTGCTTCGCGTGCTCGTCGCGCATGCGTCCCAGGGTTCGACGCGCGCGCCTCTGATCCCGTGAGCACGGCACCTGGTCACCGTCAGCAGGTACTGACGGAGGAGCGCGCAAACGTCATCGGCGATGATGGAGATTCTCTACGCCGACGATGATGTCGTGGCGGTGAGCAAGCCGCCGGGTCTGGCCGTGCACCGTGGGTGGGACCGCTCGCGTGACGTTGCCTTGACCCGGGTGCGGGACGCTGTTGGTCGCCACGTGTGGCCGGCGCATCGCCTCGACCGACCGGCGAGCGGCGTGCTTCTCTTCGCGGTCGAGCGCGAGGCTGCGCGCGCGCTGTACCAGATGTTCGCCGATGGGGCGGTTCAGAAGCGCTACCTCGCCCTGGTGCGCGGTTGCGCGCCGGAAGAGGGGATCATCGAGCACCCGCTGCGCCGCACCCGCGATGGCCCTCGCCTCGACGCATCGACGGCCTACCGTCGGGTGGCCCTTGTCGAGCGGCCCGACCTCCCGCGCGCCTACTCGCTCGTCGAAGCCCGCCCTCGAACGGGTCGGCTGCACCAGATCCGTCGTCACTTCCAGCACATCAGCCATCCGCTCATCGGCGATGTCCGGTACGGCAAGGGAGAGCACAACCGATTGTTCCGAGAGCGCTTCGGCCTGCAGCGGCTGTTCCTCCATGCCTGCGAGCTCGGGTTCCGCCATCCGCGAACAGGCGAGCCTGTGGTGGTGAGGGCGCCGCTGGCCGACGATCTGCGGTGCGTGCTCGAGGCGCTGGGGCTCTCCCTCGCCGACCTGCCTCTCTGATCAGAGACCTTCACGGTCGCGCGCGACAGAGGGGCCTGCAGGGAGGGCGCGAAGCAACGGGCGTGCGCGTTCTTCTCGTCGGACCCACCTCACTCGATGGCGTAGGCGGTAATGTGTCGACCATTGCGCGTCTGCGCGACGCGTTGCGCGGTGCGGGCGTCGACATCGTGTACCGTGCCGCGGAAGAGGCACTCGCGGTCGACGGCGCGTTCGACGTGGTGCACGCCTTTCACGCCTTACGTGCCGCTCCGCGCGCGGCGGAGGTTGCCGCCGGGGTCGGCGCGCCTCTCGTCATCACCCTCACGGGCACCGACCTGCGCCCTCCGCATCGCACCGGGCTGGGCATCGGAGCGTCGGTTCGAGACGCCGAAGACGAAGATTGCGCCTTTCGCGCCATTCTCGATCGAGCCTCGGCGGTGGTCGTGTTCGACGACGCGATGCGTGAGGAGGCCGAGGCACGGGGGGGGCGTCGTGCGCTCGAGGTCATTGCCCAGGGGTGCGACCCGCCTCGTCTGGGAGACGGGGGAGAGGGACGCGCAGTGCTGGGGGTTGAGAGCGATAGCCTCGTCTTCGTCATGGTGGCGGGCCTTCGGCCGGTGAAGCAGCCGCACGTCATTCTGCCCTGGCTTGCGCGCGTGAGGCAGCGCGCGCCGCGTCTCGTGTATCGCGTCATCGGGCCTCGTCTCGATGCGCGCTACGCGGTGCATCTCGGCGATCTCTTTGCATCGGCCGGCGGATGGGCCCGTCTGGTAGACCCCGTGCCGCACGCGCGCATGAGCGCCGTGTACGCGGCGGCTGATGTGGTGGTGAACGCGTCGCTCGTCGAGGGCATGAGCGGTGCGCTGGTCGAGGCCATGTCGCACGGTCGCGCCGTCCTGGCGTCAGACATCCCCGCCAATCGCTCGCTCGTCGATCACGGGGTGGACGGCCTTCTCTTCGATGGGGAAGAGGCGTTCGTCACCGCGGTGTGCGATCTGCTCGACGCGCGTGCGCGCGAACGCCTCGGAGAGGCGGCGAGACGCCGGCCACGCACCTCGGTGGCCGAGGAGCGCGATCGGCATCTCGCCCTCTACCGTCGGGTCAAGGCGACAGGTGGGCGTTGACGGTGCGCAGCAGCGACAGCGGCGAGGTGATGTCGCGCACGTCTGACGACAGCTCCCACATCATCACGCCGCCCAGGCGATTCGCCACCACGTAGTCGGTCTTGAGGGCCACGCCCTGGGGGTCATCGTAGGTGACGAAGATGGCACCGCCTGTGCCCGACGCATAGACCCACGGCACCTTTGCGGTGTCATCCCAGAAGCGGATCCAGCCACCGCCCGCGGCGAGGCGCCCCACGATGTCGCTGTAGTCGAAGACCCCGGTGCTGTCCCAGGTGCCCGCGGGCACGCCGGCAGAGGTCTGGAACAGCCCGTTGCCCGTCGCGGGCACGCCGCTCCACGAGCGGCCATAGGCGCCCACGCCCAGCACGATCTTCGTAGACGGCACGCCCGCGGCGAGGTAGCCCTTCACCGTCGACGCGATGTTGAAGCTCGGGTCACCCGGTGCGGCAGGGTTCGCGTAGAGCGGACAGTGATGGTTGGTGGTGGTCTCCCACGCCCCGTGGTAGTCGTATGACATGATGTTGAACCAGTCGATGACGCCAGCCACCGGCGCCAGTTCGAGGTTGGCGTAGATGGAGGTACCCGCGGGGGCTGCGATGGTGAGCAGGTAGCGCTTGCCGTCTTTCGCGCCCTGGGCGTCGAGGGTGGCGCGCAGCGCCTGCAGCAGAAGGGTGTAGTTGTGTCGATCGTCAGGTCGATAGACGTTGCTCGAGAGCCCTCCGCTCACGGGATACTCCCAGTCGATGTCGACGCCGTCGAAGCCGTACTTCGCGGCAAACGCCGCGGCCGACTGGGCGAAGGTCTGGCGGCTCGCGTCGGTGAGCGCGACATCAGAGAAGCGTCCCGAGAGCGTCCATCCCCCGACGGAGATCATCGTGCGCAGGTTCGGGTGCAGCTGCTTGAGCTTGATGAGCTGGTTGAAGTTGCCGCGCAAGGGCTGGTCCCAGGTGTCTCCCGGGAACGCCTTGTCGGTGGCGGCATAGCTGTCGTAGACCACCACCTGCCCGCTGTCGGAGATGTTGGCGAAGGCATAGTTCACCACGTCGAGCGCGTCGGCGGGGATGTTTGCGGGGGTGTAGGCGCGCTGGTAGATGCTCCACTCGGTGAAGTACGCCACGCGCTTGCGAGCGGGCAGGGGAGCGG
>RGZZ01000094.1 GCA_010028905.1 Pseudomonadota bacterium
GTTCTCGAGAAGGCCCCGGGCGTGCCCGACATCACCACGGGCGGACGCTCCACGGTTGGGCTGATCCGGCGCGCGCAGCCCAACCGTGGAGCGTCCGCCCGTGGTGATGTCGGGCACGCCCGGGGCCTTCTCGAGAACAAGGGTGAGCGGGCCTGGCCAGAAGGCCCGCGCGAGCACCCGCGCCTCGAGTGGAATGCCCACCGCCCAGCGGTCGAGGGCCGTGGCGTCGGCGACGTGCACGATGAGCGGGTGGTCGGCGGGCCGCCCCTTGGCGCTGAAGATGCGGGCGACGGCCTCGGGATTCGACGCGTCTGCGCCGAGCCCGTACACGGTCTCGGTGGGAAAGGCCACCAGACCGCCCTTGCGCAGCACCTCGGCCGCACGTTCGATGAGAGTGGCGTCGATGTCCACGACGTTCAGTACACGCCCCCATCCGGTCGGGATGATCGCAGTCTCCCCGCATCCACATCGAGACGATAGGTCGGCGTCGTCCCGCTCCAGGTGGTCAGGTCGAAGGTTCCCCCGGTGGCCACACGCTCGACAGCGACGTCGTGAACCTCGAGCGGGGCGGCCTTGAAATCGTCGCGCGGCTGGGGGCGCGCCTGCAGGAACCAGGCGGGCCCAGTGCCCACCACCCGCGCCGCGCCGTCTCCTTCCACGAGAACGGCGGCCCCTTCTTCCACGGCGATGCCGCGCACGCGCGAGGCGCCGTCCTCCATGGTGCGGCTCATGAAGGTCAGCAGGCGGCCCATGCGATCGCGCGCCATGAAGTGGGTGTCGGTGATCACGTCTTTCATGTAGGGGAGGCGCAAGAAGTGGTGCTCGAGGGTGACGTGGCGGTCGTGCGGATCTGCCAGGGCGGTCTTCGAATCGACCGTGTCGTGCGCCGCGGTGAACACGTGCTCGCCGAGGATGGCCAGTCCCGCGCTCGTACCCCCGACGGGCACACCCGCATCGACACGCGCCTGGATTGCGTCGCCCAGAGGCGTATCCTTCCACATGCGCACGTAGTCCCACTGATCGCCGCCCGCCACGAAGATGGCGTCTGCCTTGCGGACCCGGTCGACCACGAACGGGTCGCGGGCGGCGCGGGGGCGCGTGATGACCAGGGTCTCCACCGAGTCGACCTTTCCCAGGCCGTCGATGTACTCGTTGTAGGCGTCGCCTCCGCTCGCGCGCAGCACCACCACGTCACCGCCGCTCGCGTGCTCGGCCAGCCAGCGGAAGGCGGCGTCGACGTCTTCACCGCCCCCTGCGAGCAGGAGCCCCGGGCGCGGCGTCACGTTTGCGTCGGCGGCGTTTCCGCGGCAGGTCCAGGTCCAGCCGTCACCGCTTCTGCACGACGTCTGCGCCGCCGCGACGCAGCCGAACCAAGGGGCGCCCACGGCGGCGGCCGCCAGCACGTACCCGAGCCGAGCCGCCATTCCCTTGAGGCGGCTGGCCATGGCGCGCAGACCCGTCAGCGCGACCGACGCGGGCCTCTGGGGGGCAGGGGCGCCCGCTGGCGTGAAGTGGTCGCCGCGCGTGGGTGAGTCGGCGTCAGCTCGGGCGCAAGGCGCTGCAAGCGGTGAGCGCGAGGGTGTACGCGACACCTGGGGGGAGGAGGTCATCGAAGCGATGTCAGGCATGGCGCGAGAATAGCAGACGCAAGGGGAGCGCGGGTTTCCGAAACGTTACACTTTTTTCGGTTCTGCAAGCGCCCGGCACAAAATCATGGGGCCTGCCCGTGATGGGGGGCTTCAATCTTTACATTTTGCCGACCGTCTGCTACAACCCATCAGAATGCGCACGCTCAGCAACGCCGACAGACGTCTCTCACCTCGTCGTGGGGGCTTCACCCTCATCGAGCTGCTGGTCTCGGTGGCAGTCTTGATGATTGCGTTCATGCTCATCCTGCCGAACCTCAACCGCCTGACCTCGCAGCAGCAGTGCAACCAGGCCGCGCAGCGCCTGTTCGGTGACGTGCGCCGTGCGGCCGCGCAGGCCCTGAAGGCCGAGAGCCTGGTGGTGATCGATTCCACCTCCACGGGATACACCATCTCCCTCGTTCCGGAGACGAGTCTGGGCAACTACTCGTACGCATCCAACACCTGGACCGTGATCAAGCGGGTCGATTTCCTGGCCGACTTCCCGAGGGTGCAGATATCGAACGGGGCATCGACGCGCGTCATCCTGGGGCCGAAGGGGTGGCCCGTCGCCTCGGGCGACACCTCCACCACCCTCACGAACGGCGCCACCTCGGCGGGCCTCACCACCACCGCCAGCATACTCCAGACTGCTGACGCCGGGTCGACGAACTCCACGAACCGCGGCCAGTTCTACCGCTGGACCTGCACCGTGGGCACGCCCACGACCTACACGGTCAAGCTCTACACCAACGGCCGCATCTTCGTCGACACCCCCTGACAGATCGCGTTCAGCGCCCGCGGGCCTTCGCACCCTCGATAGCCTGGCGCAGGCTCACGATATCGGCCTCGCTCTCGAGGGGCGCTGAGACGCGCAGCGCGATGGCGCCATCTCGCCCGTACACGGCGGTGTGTGGAATGGTGCCGCTCGTGATGCCCAGGCCCTGTATGAGGGCGTCGGGCGCGCCGGTGTACACGATGACCGGGAAATCGATGGCGCTGGCGGCTGCGTAGTCGCCCACGGTGCGGGCGACCGCCTCACGCGGGCTGTCGTCCATGAACATCTCCCACGAGACGCCCACGAACGCCACGTCGGGGTCGTTCACCAGCGCGGCGTGCAGCTTCACGAGCAGGGGCATCTCGTCGACGCAGCCGGTGCACCAGGTCGCGAAGTGATGCGCCACCAGCACACGCCCCTGCTGGGCGTCGATGTGGGCTTCGAGCTCGCGCAGGTCTGCGAAGGTCACAGCGGGGGGCATGGGCTTTGTCTCCTTCAGAAGAAAGCCGCGCCCGTCACCTCATACCCGTCCTTGGGAGAGAGGCGCCAGGCGCGGTGGGCGTTTTGAGACGCAGGAGCGGGTGGGCTCAGCTGCCTTTGACGAACTCGACCTCGATGGTGATGAGCACGTCTTCGCCCACCAGCAGCCCGCCGCTCTCCATGATCTTGTTCCAGCCCAGGCCGAAGTCCTTGCGGTTGATGGTGGTGCTGGCGGTGGCGCCCACACGGGTCTTGCCGAACGGATCCTTGATGACCTCGGAGAACTCACCGCCCAGCACGACGGTCTTCGTCACGCCGTGAAGCGTGAGGTCGCCCGTGAGCTGGAACTTGCGCCCCGAGGTCTGGCGGAAGCGCTTCGACTTGAAGGTGATGGTGGGGAACTTCTGCACGTCGAGGAAGTCGGCGCCCTTGAGATGGCCGTCGCGCTTCTCGTTGCGGGTGTCGACGCTGGCGGTCTGGATGATGGCCTCGACCTGTGCTGAGCCCACGGTCTTGCCGTCGAACGAACCGCTGCCCGAGGTATCGCGGAACGAGCCGGACACCCGCGAGACCCCCATGTGGGCCACGGAGAACGTCACGTTGGTGTGGGCCGAGTCGAGCTGCCAGCTCTCGCCTGCGCGCAGGGGAGACACGCACGCCAGTGCGACGGCGAGGATGATGACGCACCGAACGATGCGATGGGGGCTGCGCATGAGGGGGTTCTCCTTCGGGGTGTTTCTGAGACGGCCAGGGCCGTCAGGGGAAGGGTGTGCGCGCCGTCGGCCTATTCGACGGCGGAGGTGGCCGTGGGCATGACGAAGGCCTGGGCCTCGTGCTTCACGTCGGGTGTGGTGGCGCAGGCCGATTTCATGCAGAAGCCGCACGCCTGGGGGCCAGCGACGCCCTGACGGAAGCGGCGGAAGAGCTCTGACTCGCTCCAGATCTCGTGCAGGCCCTTGCGTCGGATGTTGCCGGCGGGGAACTGCCGGCATGTGAACGAGCATGGGGCGACGCTCCCGTTCGCGCTGATGAACGTGAACAGGTTGGCGCCCTGGCAGCGATAGCCGAAGGCCGTGCTGGTGACCCCTGGCCCTTTGTAGGGGAAGTGCGCCATCTTCAGGGGCACCTCGAGGGTCTCCACCATCTTGCCGAGCTTGCGGTACAGGTCGGCCCCCTCTTCGCTCGAGAGCCACAGGCCGGGCTGCTCGGCCCCATACCCCACGGGCTTGAGGAAGTCGAGGCTCCAGGTGTTGAGGCCCAGCTTCTGCACCAGCCGCGCAAGGGCGAGCACCTCGGAGATGTTCGGGCGCATGAGGGTGGTGTGCAGGGCGATGTGGGTCTTCGGGAAGAGCTCGCGCAAGGTCTTGACGCCGCGCATGGCCTTGCGGTAGGCGCCCTTGACCCCTCGGTAGTAGTCGTACGACTTCTCGGCCGCGCCGTCGAAGCTCACCCGCACCGACTTCAGCCCGACCTCGGCCATCTTCTTGGCGAGCACGCGGTTCACGCTGGTGGCCGTGGTGCTGATGGAGACGCTGATGCCACGCGCGCGCGCGTGGCGAACGATCTGGAGCAGATCGGGGCGCAGGAAGGGCTCGCCACCGCCGAGCACGACCTGGCTCGTGCCGATGTCGGCCATCTCGTCGAGCAGCTTCTGGATCTCGGCGAGGGTGAGCTCGTTCGGCAGCGCGTCACGGGTGTCTTGCGAGCAGTGCTTGCAACGCATCAGGCACTGGTTGGTGACCTGCAGATGCACCCGCAGCGGGGCGGAGAGCATGCCTTGAAGGGGGCGGGGGGCGACCATGTCGCCTGCGAGACGGCCCTCGCTGTCGATGAGCTCGATGGAGCGGCACAGCTGGACGAAGGTGTCGAACGACTGACGGGTCAGCCGCTCCGCGATCTGCGGATACAGCGCATCGATGGGCTGGTTCCGCGCGCCTTCGAACAGCATGGCGGCGTCAGCGTCGAACGGAATGTAGTCACCACGCTCGCGATCATAGACGAGGGCGCCGAAGTGCTCCTTGCGGACCAGGAACCGGGGCAGACTGGACGTGACGCGCTCCTTCGCCGTGGCCCGACCCGCTCGGGTAAGTGAACCACGAGCAGGCCGACGGACGATTTTGGCGCCTTCAATTCGCGGTTTGCGTCAGAAAGCCTTCGTGCCCTGAAAGCGGGTCTCCGGGAAGCCGATCAAGCACCGCACGCGCGCGGTCGCCGCCTCAGCGGTTGACGGTATCGCCAGACAGATAGCTGATGCCCGTGCTGGGACCGCTGAGCTCGAGAACCAGACCCATGAGGACTGAGCCGATTGCGCCGGTCATGTCCATCGCCTCCTTTGCACCGAGTGGCCGCCCGGTATCTCCGGGCCCCCTGTTGCAGGCATCATAGCACGTCTGTCGCCGACGAACATTGCGGTGTTGTTAACAGCCCGCGCCGAGCGGTTCGGGGGGGTCGAGGAGTCGGGCCGCCCGCTGGGGAAGGGGAGACCCATGGGTGCTCCCGTTCTGCTGTGCAACGAGAATCGAGGGTTTGGCGGGGGCGAGGTGCACACCGTGGCCCTCGCCCGGGTTCTCGCACGTCACGGCTGTGCCATCACGCTGCTCTGCCGACGCGATTCCTGGCTCGATGGCGCCGCCGCCGAGATCGATCGGCGGCACGCCCCCTTCGCGAACGAGATCGACGCGCTCACGGTTCTCAAGGCGGGCCTCCTGCTGCGCCATCACTCCGTGGCGCACGCGCACGCGGGCCGCGATCACCTCCTCGTGGGCACGGCGGCGCGCCTGCGCGGCGTTCCGATGGTGCGCACCCTGCACAGCTTCCTCGAACCGTCGCTGAGCGGCCTCAGCCGTCGGGTTCTGCAGCGCCACACCGATCGCGTCATCTGCGTCTCGAACGCGCTGCGGGCGCAGGCGCTCGAGTATGGCGTCCCCCCCGACCGCGCCGTGGTCATTCCCAACGGCATCGACGTGTCGCGCTTCGCCCCTTCCGGTCAGGAAGCGGCGCGTCGCGCCCTCGGCCTGCCGCTGGAGGCCCCTGTCGTGGGCGTGGTGAGCGGCCTGTGGGATCTGAAGGGACCGGATCTCCTGCTCGAGGCGATGGCGCGCGTGCCGCGGGTCACGGTGGCCATCGCCGGCGACGGCCCCATGGAGGCGCAGCTGCGTGGCATGGCAGAGGCCCACGCCATGACCGACCGCGTCGTCTTCCTGGGGCGTCTGAGCGATCCTCGCCCGGTCTACGCCGCGGCAGACCTGGTGGTGATGGCGTCGCGCCAGGACGCGTTTCCCCTGGTGGCGCTTGAGGCGCAGGCGTGCGGACGGCCTCTCGTGGCGTTTGCCGTGGGGGGCATCCCCGAGGCTTCGGTGAACGGGGTCACGTCGGTTCTGGTAGAGCCGCTCGACACGGCCGGTCTCGCCCAGGCGGTGAGCGCCCTGCTCGACGATCCCGCGCGTGCCGAAGCCATGGGGCGCGCGGCCGAGGCGCACGTGCGCGAACACTTCTCTGAAGACGTGATGGCGGGGCGGGTCATCGCGCTCTACGAGGCCGTGATCGAGGCCCGCGCCCGCGGCGAGAACGCGCGTTGACAAAGAGCACAGAGGGACTGTGCCCCCCATCTCGTAATACCTCCTCTTCACAGCCGTGACCATCTCCCGCGCACGCAGCGCTGCGCGTGACAGTCCCGGCCACCTCAGGGGCGACCCCGCCTTCGGCGTCGCTCCTCCATCGGAGACTTCATGGAACTACGTGGCAAAAAGGTTCTGGTGACCGGCGCCGGCGGCTTCATCGGCAGCCATCTCGTGGAGCGCCTGCTCGAAGAGGGGTGCGACGTGCGCGCCTTCGTGCACTACAACTCGGCGGGTCGCTGGGGGTGGCTCGAGTCGCTCTCTCCCCAGACCCGCGACGCCCTTGACGTGTTCGCGGGCGACGTGCGCGATCCCAATGGCGTGCGGTCGGCCATGCGAGGGGTGAGCGTGGTCTTCCACCTGGCGGCGCTCATCGCCATCCCCTACAGCTATCACTCGCCCGACAGCTACGTCGACACGAATGTGCGGGGCACCCTCAACATCGTGCAGGCGGCTCGCGACCTCGGGGTCGAGCGGGTGCTCGTCACCTCGACCTCGGAGGTCTACGGCACCGCGCTCACCGTGCCCATCTCTGAGACGCATCCGCGTCAGCCCCAGTCACCGTACTCGGCCACCAAGATCGGGGCCGACTGCCTGGCTGAGTCGTTCTATCGCGCCTTCGATCTCCCCGTGGTCATCGTGCGACCGTTCAACACCTTCGGACCGCGACAGTCGGCCCGTGCGGTCATTCCCACCATCATCACCCAGCTGCTGGCGGGCGAGCGCGAGATCCGCCTGGGCGACACCGCGCCCACCCGTGACTTCAACTTCGTGCGCGACACCGCCGATGGCTTTGTGGCCATCGCCCGCTGCGACGAAGCGGTGGGGCAGGACATCAACATCGCCACGGGCGTCGAGATCAGTGTGGGAGAGCTGGCCCAGAACCTCATCGATCAGATCGACGGTCGGGCCCGCATCGTGCTCGACGAGAACCGGCTGCGCCCGGAGAAGAGCGAGGTCGAGCGTCTGCTGGGCGACAGCGCGAAGCTGCGTCGTCTCACCGACTGGCGCCCCCGGCACGACCTCTCGCAGGGGCTGGCCGAGACCATCCGGTGGTTCAGGGAGGGCGAGAACATGCGGCTGTACAAGCCCCTGGCGTACAATGTCTAGAACCATCTGGCTCGATGCGCCGAACGTGGGGGCGCTCGAGAAAGACTACCTCTGCCAGGCCATCGACAGCGGATTCGTCTCGACCATCGGCCCGTTCGTGCCGAAGTTCGAGCAGACCGTGGCCGCGTGGCTCGGCGCACCGGGCGCCTCGGCCACACAGAGCGGCACCGCCGCGCTTCACGTGGCGCTGATGGAACTCGGGGTGGGGGAGGGGGACGAGGTCATCGTGCCGACCCTCACCTTCGTCGCCACCGCAAACCCCGTCATGTACCTGCGGGCCACGCCTGTCTTCGTCGATGCCGATCCGGATACGTGGAACCTCGACGTGGCGGCCGTGGAACGGGCCATCACCGCGAAGACCAAGGCCATCGTGCCGGTTCACCTGCTGGGAAACCCGGCCGACATGAGCGCGCTCATGGCCGTGGCCCGAAAGCACGGCGTGCCCGTGATCGAAGACGCCACCGAGAGCCTCGGCGCAACCGTTGAAGGGGTCTCCACCGCCGCCATCGGCGACCTCGGTTGCCTCAGCTTCAACGGCAACAAGACCATCACCACCGGTGGGGGCGGCATGGTGGTGGGGCGAGACATCGACCGCCTCACCCACATCCGCTTCGTGGTGAACCAGGCCCGGGACGAGAGCCGCGGCTACTATCACCCCGAGGTGGGCATGAACTACCGCATGACCAACCTCGAGGCGGCGCTGGGCCTGGCGCAGATGGAGCGGCTCGACACCTTCCTCGAGCAGAAGCGGGCCTTTCGCGCGGTCTACGAAGAGGCGCTGGGCAGCGTGCCGGGGCTGCGCCTCCAGCGCGAGGCGCCCGGCGCGCGCAGCGCGTGGTGGCTCAACGCCGTCGTCTTCGAGCGCGACGGCGTCGACATCCCGGCGTTGCAGAAGCGGCTTCTCGAGCAGGGCATCCAGACCCGGCGCATGTTCGTGCCCATCACCGACTTCCCACCCTATGCGCCGTATGTCACGGCCGAGCATCCGGTGGCGCGGCGCCTGTATGAGCGGGGGCTGTGCCTGCCCAGCTCGACCCTGAACACCATCGACGATGTGCATCTCGTCTGTCTAAGTCTTCGCGCGCTGCTATGAAGCGTCGCATCTGCGTCGTCACCGGCACCCGCGCCGAGTACGGCCTGCTGCGCCCGCTGCTGGCCGAGATCGTGGCCTCTCCCTCGCTCGAGCTGCAGCTGGTGGCAACAGGCGCCCATCTGTCGGCCGAGCACGGGGCCACGGTCTGTGAGATCGAGGGCGACGGCCATCGCGTCGACGAGCGGGTCGAGATGCTGCTCAGCTCCGACTCCGACGTGGCGGTGTGCAAGTCGATGGGGCTGGCGCTCATCTCGTTTGCTGAGGTGTTCGGGCGACTCGACCCGCACATCGTACTGGGGCTGGGCGATCGCTACGAGCTCTTCGCCGCCTTGAGCGCGGCGTCGGTGTGCCGTCGTCGCATCGGTCACATCCACGGTGGCGAGCTCACTGAAGGGGCGTTCGACGATGCGTTCCGCCACGCCATCACCAAGCTGAGCCACCTGCACTTCACCTCCACCGAGGTCTACCGTCAGCGCGTGATCCAGCTGGGTGAATCCCCTGACCGGGTCTTCAACGTGGGTGCGCTCGGGGTCGACAACATCTGCAAGCTCCCCTTGCTCGAGCGCGCCGATGTCGAGCGCGAGATCGATCTGACGCTCTCGCGCCCCACCCTGCTCGTGACCTTTCACCCCGTCACCCTCGAGCCGGAGCAGGCCCCCCTGCAGTGCCGCGCGCTGCTCGACGCCCTCGAATCGATTCCGGGAGCGCGCTTCGTGTTCACGGGGGCCAACGCCGATCCGGAGGGCCGCATCGTGCGCGACATGGTCGAAGGCTTCGTGCGCCGTCACGCCGATCGCGCCCGGTCGTTCGCGTCGCTCGGGGTTCTGCGCTATCTCTCGCTCATGCGTCAGGTCGATGCCGTGGTGGGGAACTCATCGAGCGGAATTCTCGAAGCCCCGTCGCTGGGCGTGCCCACGGTCGACATCGGTGACCGTCAGCGCGGTCGGGTGAAGGCCGACAGCGTCATCGAGTGCCCTCCGCGCACGGCCGACATCGCCGCCGCCATCACCCGCGCCTTGACCTCCGAGATGCGTGCGCGCGCGGTTCAGCAGGTCACCCCCTATGGCGACGGGCACGCCGCCGAGAAGATTCGCGAGGCTCTCGAGCGCACCGACGTGCTGGCGCTGCGCAAGACCTTTCACGATCTGGGGCGATAGCGAACGTGCGCTCGCGCCTTGCGCGTCTCGTCGTGGTGAGCGCTCTCTCGCTCTTCGTCGAGATGCTGCTCATCCGCTGGATCTCGACCGAGGTGCGCATCTTCGCCCACCTCAAGAACCTGGGGCTCATCGCCTGCTTTGCGGGTCTTGGCATCGGCCTCGGAACAGGGCGTCGCACCGTCAGCCCACAGGTGACGTTCGCGGGCATGGCCACGCTCAGCGTGCTTGCCCTGCCACCGTCTCTGCTGGGGGCGCTCTCGCTGAAGAACCTGTCGAAGTACATCTTGTTCACTGATCTCTACTCGTGGACGCCGGCCGAGAGCCTTGGCGTCGTGGTGGCTGGGCTGCTCGCCCTGGTGGCCGTGTTCACCCTCATCGTGTTCATGTTCATCCCGCTCGGAGAGAGCCTGGGTGAGCTGTTCAGTGAATCGCGCGCGCCGCTGCGCGACTACAGCGTGAACGTGGCGGCCAGCCTGGGGGGCATCGTCGCCTTCACCGCCCTCTCGGTGGCAGGTGCGGCGCCCTGGGTGTGGTTCGTGTGCGCGTTCGTGCCGATGCTCATCATGCTGCCTCGACGCCTCGACTCGCTGGCGTTTGCCGTCACCTGCATCGCGATCATGGTCGGGGCGCCCCGATGCGTTCCCGAGAACCCCGCCCTGCAGGTGCAGCAGTGGTCGCCATATCAGAAGATCCAGGTCTGGAAGGTCGAGGCGCACCCGGGAGACGCGCCGCGCACGTGGCAGCTCACGGGGCCGATGGGCGACCCCGCGGCCGCGGTCATGCACATGCTCGAGGTGAGCGACACGGCCATGATGTGGATGCTCGACCTGTCGAAGGCCGAGATGGCTCGCCACCCGTGGCTCACGTGGCCCGGCAAGATCGAGTGGTACAACTTTCCCTATCACGTGCACACCGCCGCGCGACGGGTTCTGGTCATCGGTGCCGGTGGAGGCAACGATACCGCCGCCGCCCTCCGCCACGGCGCCGAGCACGTTGACGCTGTCGAGATCGATCCGTGCATCGCAGCCCTCGGGCGCCGCTTTCACCCGGAGCACCCCTACGACGATCCGCGGGTTGCGGTGCACATCACCGACGCTCGTCGCTTCCTTGCAGCCACTCGTGAGACATATGACCTGGTGGTGTTCGCCCAGCTCGACAACACCGATTACAATTCGATGTCGAACCTGTCGAACATTCGCATGGACAGCTATATCTACACCCGCGAGGCGTTCTCGCAGGCCTATGGCCTGCTCGCGCCGGACGGCGTGATGGTGGTGAACTTCGGCGCCACCGAGGCGATCGGTCGACGCACGGTGAAAGCGCTGCTCGACGCCACGGGCCAGCTTCCGCGATCGTTTGCCAACTCGCTGCAGCTGCTCTTCCCCGGGCAGCAGAACGCCTATGTTCTCGACAGATCGGGTCGCCTCGACAGAGCCGCGGCCAGCGACCCGGTGCTGAGCGCCTGGGTGAAATCGCGCGAGGCGCACTGGCAGCCGGATCTCGATGCGCCTGAGGTGACCGACGACTGGCCTTTCTGGTTCTTGCCGAAGCGTGCAATCCCGTCGCTGCAGGCCCTGGTGATGGTCTCCATCCTGGCGGTGAGCGCGGGGCTGGCATTCCTTCTGCTGCCGCGCGGCAGAAGGGCCGTGAGCGGTCGATTCTTCTTTCTCGGCGCCGCGTTCATGCTGCTCGAGGTGCACTCGATCAGCCGCGTGGCTCTGGTTCTGGGGGCCACCTGGCTGCCCAACGCGGCCGTGGTGTCGGCCATCTTGATCATGATTCTCGCGGCCAACTTCGTGGTCGAGCGCTTCAAGCCGTCGCCTCGATGGGTGTGGGTCGGGCTGTTCTGTGCCGTGTCCCTGCAGCTCTTGCCGCTGCATCGCGGGTTCGACGCCTCGAACCCCGGGTCGGTGGCGCTGCTGCTCGGGCTGTACGCCTTGCCCCTGTTCTTCGCGGGGCTTGTGTTCGCGCGCGCGTTCGCCACGTCTGAGGCGCCCGCCGACGCCTTGCGCTCGAATCTCGTGGGGTCGGTCTTCGGTGGCGTGCTCGAGCTGCTGGGGTTCGTCATCGGCATGCGTGCCCTGGTGATCGTGGTGGCCCTGCTGTACGGGCTGGCGGCCGCCTCGAAGGTTGATATGGCTGGCACGGTGAAGGGGGAACAAGCAGGATGAGGAGAGTCGATATGCCCGTTCGTCTGTGGAGCACACGGTTCAAGCGAGCGCTGTGTCTGCTGCTCATGGCGGCCGCGCTCAGTTCGTGCGGCGGTTCTGGCGGAGGGCAGGCGGCCTCGGGTGGCGCCGGCTCGGTGGTTGCTGCTGACCTGGCTCCGCTCACCCCGAAGACCGCTTTCTTCGAGGTGCACATCCTCGACGCGTTGGGGGCAGATGACCTGGTGCCCGCGCAGACCGTGGCGTCGACGGTGTCATCGGTCACGTTCAACGACGTGCCGGTGGGCGATGTCATCGTGCGGGTGGTGGGTCTCGACGCGAACAAGGTCGCCATCGAGAGCGGCGAGTCTCCCGCGTCTGTCGTTCGGGGGGTCACGGCGGCAGTGGTGGTGACGCTCACCATCTTCCCCACGCCGACGCCGACGCCGACACCGACGCCGACACCTCCCCTCCGACCCGCGGGTCCCCCCTTCTTGTATGTCACGGCCAAGAGCTCGCAAGACATCGCAACCTACGCCTACGACTCGTTGACGGGCGGACTCACGTTTGTGAGCTCGGTTCCGCTCACGTTTGTGCCGACGTCGGTGGTGTACAGTCCAGCGCTCGATGTGATATACGTCGCGGGGCTCTCCCAGACGATTTCGAACACAATTGTCGTCGTGGCCTTCAACGTTGTCGGAGGAGCGGTGGCGGCCCCCCCCATCAGCAGCGTGACCCGCAGTGCTGCATCGGTGCACAGCCCCACCCTCGCCATGGATGGCGGGGCGCACAGTCTCTACCTTGTTGACGATGCCAGTGTTGGCGCTTATTCGATCTCCCAGAATGGTGCCATTGGGAGCGTTGCGTTCAGCCAGAGCGTGCCCTTGACCCCACCGCAGTACCTGGCAGCGGCGGTCGGTGTCAATCAGAGCCAGCCCAGCGGCTTCAGCCTCTACGCCTTCTCTGCAGACAACCTGCAGCCCACCACCGATGCCATGAGCGCCACCATCTTCTTCCCCGTGGGAACCGCACCGCTGACACCGCTCACCACCCGGTTCTCCAACGTGGGGACTCCCACGGCCATGTGCGCCCATCCGAGCGGCAAGGTCGTCTACATGGCGGGCGACGTGTTGGGATCGCCTGGCCCGAGTGACGTGTCGAACCTCGCCTCGAGCTACGACGTTGACGCCACCAGCTTTCTGAGCAGATCGGCGAGCGGCCGGGTGCAGATCGGCACGCACAACGCCTCGACCAACACCCCCACGGCGGGGCTTGCCGTGTCGAGCGACGGCCAGCGGCTGTATGCCACATCTGCCGATGGCATCAGCACGGTGAGCCTCGACCCCTCCACGTTTGCCGTGCAAGGGCCTGCCGCCTTGCTCCCCAGCTCGCCGCCTTCCAGGGCCATCTTGTCCACCGGAAACCGAACCCAGGGGGGGGTGGTCTTCGTGGGGCAGCAGATCGGGAATTCGCAGGAGCAGATCACCAGCTACCCCGACTTCGGAACGGGACTGGGCTCG
>RGZZ01000095.1 GCA_010028905.1 Pseudomonadota bacterium
CTCGTCGACGATGATGACGAGGTAGGGCATCGGAACGTCTGCCTTGGCATTGTACTCAGCGATGTTGCGCACGCGGTTCTGGGAGAGCAGCTCGAAGCGCTGGTTCATGATCTCGGTGGCCTGCTTGAGCACGAGGGTTCCCGTCTTCGCGTCCTTGACGATGCGCTGGTTCGGATTCGGGTTCGTGTTGGCCAGGTGCGGAATGCCCTCGAAGATGGAGAGCTCCACCCGCTTGGGGTCGACCATCACCATCTGGACCTGCTGCGGCGTGAAGCGGTAGAGCATGCTGACGATGACCGTGTTCAAGCACACCGACTTGCCGGAACCCGTGGCGCCTGCAATCAGGAGATGCGGCATGCGCAGCAGATCGGCCACCACCGCACGACCGCTGATGTCCTTGCCAAGGGCCAGCATGCACCCCTGCCCATTCTGGAAACCGGCGCTCTCGATGATCTCGCGCATGGGCACAGCGTCGACCCGGGAGTTCGGCACCTCGATGCCGATGGCCGACTTGCCCGGGATGGGCGCCTCGATGCGAATCGCCTGCGCGGCCAGGGCCAGGGCGATATCATTGTTCAGACTGGTGATCTTGCTCACCTTCACCCCACGCGCGGGCTGCAGCTCGTAGCGGGTGACGGTGGGTCCTTTCTCGACGTTGACGATGCGCGTCGCGACGCCGAAGCTGTTCAGCGTCTCGACGATCACCCGTGAGAAATCGGCCGCCGACTCGACACCGACCGAGACGCTCGAGGTGTTCAGCAGATCGACCGGCGGCAGCGCGTAGCTCACCACGCGGGCGACGCGAGGCGCGTCTGCGTCTCCCTCGGGCAGCGGGAGGGAGAGCGCTCGGGCGCCCGGCGCCTCGCTCTCTGCCCACGCCCGCGCGAGCACCGCGGTGGCATCAGCGTCGTCCGCGTCAGCGCGGGTGCCGCTGGGCTCGAACGGCGGCTCGTCGTCGAAGACGGGCGCCCCGTCATCGCGTGACGTCTCATCGGGCCTCGCGAGTGTGTCAATCTCATCGAAGATGGGCTCGTCGCCGTCCGCGAGGTCTTCCTCGTAGCCTGGGATCTCGAGATCATCGTCGACCGCCTCGATGGGCTTGGACAGCGCCTCGACAGCGGTGGAACGCGACACGGCGGCGCCGCTCTCCGAAGGCCCTCCTTGCGGGGTCTCGGCAAGAACAGGCTTCGACGCCTCGAGCATGGGCGGGAACTGCGGCCCGCTCTCCACAGAGGAAGAGGCCTCTGCGCGCTCGCGTCCGCCCTTGCGCTCGGTGCTGGAAGGGACCTCGGCGGGCGGCTGAACCGGCGGAGAGGTCGGCCTCTCGGCCGGTGTCGCGCTGCCCTTGCGACGAGCGCCGTTCGTCGACGACGACTCGGCGACGGGGACCAGCGGCTTGACCGTGACCGGCGGAACGAACCCCTCTGATTCGGCCACCGGACGACCATCAGAGACACTGTCGTCGCGCTCAGACACCACCCCGTCCGCGAAAGCCCACAGACCACGCGATCCGCGTACCCAGACCGCCTGCACGAGGCGCACCGCAAGTGCGCCGGCACGCCAGACGAGACGCAGCGGAAGAACCAGCCAGCGCGCCGGCCCACGAAGGGAGACGCGGGTGATCCACTGGATGTCGATGAGCGCCAGGGTCACGGTGGCGATCCAGGCGCCTGGCACCCCCAGACCCGCGCGAACCCCAGTTCCCACAAACGATCCGAGACGCCCCCCCTGACCGCCCATCAGGTCTGCAAGACCTTCGAGACAGACGAAGAGGACTCCGAGGGCGAGTGCCAGCATGGGCACACCGAGCGCCTGGTGTGGGATGAAGGCCTCCATGCCCACGAGAAGAACGCATGCGGCCAGGATCACCCCCCCCTGCCCCAGGGCGTCACGCATCCACAGGCCGAACGGCGAGAGCGCGCCCACCGACGACGGGGCCAGAACGACAAGTGCGAGCAGCAGCGCGCACGCCACCAGGACGATGCCCGCCATCTCATCGATGGGCGTGGCCGGGTGCACGGGGCGCGCGGGGCGGCGCGCGAGCCATCCTCCCTTGGGAGCCGCGGGTCGAGAGGGCTTGCGCGCGCCGCGCCCCTTGGAGGACGACGACGTTCCCTGCCGCGGTGACGTGCGCGGCTTCTCGGCGGCCTTCACGGAGGTCTTCACGGCGCTGCGAGAGGCGCGCCCCTCGTGGCGGGCTTCGGGTTTAATTTTTTTCATACGGCAATGATAGCAGACCCCATGCCCTGTTGCAACCTGACGTGTTGCGCCCTCGCGTGCACATAGCCCGCTGCGTTGGAGGAGAGCGCCGAAAGAGCATGGAATGCCGACCCCCTATGTGGGCTCGCCTCAAGAAGAAGATCGTCCTCTTCATGTTCATCATGGGTCCCGGCATCATCACGGCCAACGTCGACAACGATGCCAACGGCATCGCCACCTACTCACAGGCGGGCTCGACGTTCGGATACAAGATGCTCTGGCTGCTCATCCTCGTCTGCCTGTTCCAGAGCGTGGTGCAGGAGATGTGCGCGCGCATGGGGTGCGTCACCGGGAAAGGCCTCTCCGACCTCATCCGCGAGCGCTTCGGCGTGCGCGTGACCATGGGCGTGATGTTCGTGCTCCTCCTCGCCAACCTTGCGAACACCGTGGGCGACTTTGCCGGCCTCGCCGCCGGCACCGAGCTCTTCGGAATCCCGCGCTGGATCAGCGTACCCGCCGGCGCTGTCTTCCTCGGCCTGCTCATCGTGGGCAGCTCCTATCAGCGCGTGGAGAAGGTCTTCCTGGCCGCCTGCATGATCTACGTCACCTACGTGGTGAGCGGCTTCATGGCGCACCCGGACTGGTCAGAGGTGACACAGGCCGCCCTGCACCCGCAGGTGGAGTGGACCCCCGGCTTCCTCGGCCTGAGCGTCGCTCTCGTGGGCACCACCATCGCGCCGTGGATGCAGTTCTTCCAGCAATCGGCCATACGCGACAAGGGCATCCAGAAAGAGGACTATCAACTCGAGCTGCTCGACACGGTCTTCGGAACCATGCTGATGGCTGCCGTGGGCGCGTTCATCCTCATCGCCTGCAGCGCAACCATCCACCACGCCGGGCTCCCGCCGGTGGCCAAGGCCGAGGACGCGGCAAAAGCCCTCGCCCCGCTGGCCGGAGCGCACGCACGAACGCTGTTCGGCATCGGGCTGATCAACGCCGCGTTGTTCTCGGTCTCCATCATCCCGCTCTCCACGGCATACGCGGTGTGCGAGGCGTTCGGATGGGAATCCGGCGTTGGCCTGTCGTTTCGCGAGGCCCCCGTGTTCTTCGGCCTCTACTTCACGATGCTCGGTGTCAGCGCGGCACTGGTGATGATCCCGAACCTTCCCCTGGTGCCCATCATGGTATTCTCACAGGTGATCAACGGCGCTCTTCTCCCGGTCATCCTGGTCTGCATGCTGCTGCTCATCAGCAACCGACACGTCATGGGAGACTGGGCCGTGGGACGAGGCTATCGGGCCTTCGCCTGGACTTGCACCGCGCTGATCATCGCCTTGACCGCAGCCCTCATCTTCTTCACCGTGAGAGAGGCCCTGGCGGGTGGCAGCGCGACCCAATCGCCCCGCACCTCGGCTCACGCCCCTGCGTGCGTGGCCTCGGTCAACCGCCGCTGAACGCGTCTACGGCCGCGCTGAATGCCTCGAAGAGGCGAAAGAAGACCGGGTACGCGGCCCACAGCTCCTCCGGGTGGAACTGCACACCGATGGCAAACGGTCGTGACGGGTCCTCCACGGCCTCGATCACCCCATCGTCCGCCCTGGCCGTGACGACGAGGCCCGCCCCCACCTGACGAATGGCCTGGTGATGGATGCTGTTGACCTGCAGGCGCTCCTCACCGAGAACGCTTCCCAGCAGGCTGTCCGGCGAGACCGTGATGGGATGGGTGAGCGAGCCCCTCGCCTGACCGTAGTCAGTCTGACGGTGATGCTTCGGGGTGGCTCGAGGCTCATGCTGATCATCGATGTCTGCCCACAGGGTGCCTCCCAGCGCCCAGTTCATCACCTGCGCGCCACGACAGATCGCCAGCACGGGCATGCCTCGTCGCCACGCCTCGTCGAACACGGCCCGCTCCCAGGTGTCGCGGTTCCCGTCGACACCGTACACCAGGGGATGCCAGGGCTCGGTCTCGCCCTGTGCCGCGGGATCGATGTCGCCTCCCCCTGCGAGCACGACGCCCTGCACTTCGTCGAGGCGCTGCGCCGCCACGTCCGCGTGGTGGGCGGTGACGTCAGCCGATGAGAGCACCAGCACCTCGAGCCCAGCGGCCTCCAGCGCGCCGCGATACGGGGTTGCGGTATCGTGCATGCGACCCACGGTGAGCACGACCCGCCTGCGGTCGGTCATGCCGCAGGTTCCTCGACGAGGGGTTCAGCTCGGAAGGCGTGCCCCATCAACGTAGCGTGGAGACGAGATCGTGGCGCGTGATGATGCCGACCAGGGCCCCTTCGCGCATCACAGGAACGCGGTTCACCCGCTTCGTCAGCATCAGCTCGGCCACATCGCGAAGCGGGCAGTCATCGTCGACCGTCACCACCTCACGCGTCATGACCTCTTCGACGGTCATTCCCATCGACTTTCGCAGGTTCTCCTGAATCTCGTGAGGACGCTCGAGATAGATGATGCCACCCAGCAGCTCGACGTGCGCAGGAACATGCGGGCCGGCGACGCGCACGATGAGGTCGTCTTCGGTCAGGATCCCCACGAGATGGCCATCTTCGTCGAGAACAGGCACCCCCCCGATGCGTCGATCGCAGAGCAGACGGGCCACGTCCTGCACGGAGTCTGTTGTGCAGGCCGTGATCACATCTTCCGACATGACGTCGCGCGCGAACCGCGCCTGCGAGGTCACTGCTCCAGGTCGAACCCGCGGGTTCGAACCCCCGCGGACAGCTGCAGTCGATCGGTGGGGGCGAACTGCGCCTCGACGATGTCGAGCGCCTTGAAGAAGCAGAAGCGGTCGACGCGCTCGTCAAAGCTGTCTGAGGGGTCGAGATACAGGTAGAACGGCGTGCGTCCACACATGGTCCCGGCCTCGTCGTCGAGCACCGCGGGCACGTAGATGTTCTGCGACATCTCAGCCTCATCGGTGGTCGCCATGAGGCTGGCCATGACGTAGGTCAGGGCCGATCTGCGGCGCGCGTCTGACAGCATCCAGGCCGCATCACCGAGAACCGGTCGCATGCTCGACACCCACGGGGCGTTCGAGACAAACTCGGCCGCCCGCAGCTCGTGCTCGAGCTCGGGGAAGCGCTGCCCAAGAGGCGCCTCACCCGCCTGCGCGTCACGTGCCTCCCACTGGTTGAGAAGATCCTGCGCTCGCTTGGCTTCTCGCACGATGGTGGCGGCATGGCGCTCATAGAGATGGTTGAACCCGGTGCTGGCCGCCCGCTGCGTGGCCTCGCCCAGAACGCGCGTGAGCTGCTCCTGTGAGCGATACTCGTACCAGCCGTCTTCACGGCCGTCGATGTTGGCGGCCCGCTCTCGCACGCCATCGACCCCGAAGAACGGGCGAACCAGGCCGTTGTGGAGAGGATAGCGATCATGGAGCGCCATCGCAATCTCGACGGTGAACCTTCCGGTGCGGCGCGCCGCCTGCACCAGAACCCACCCCTTCCAGTAGCTGCTGATGGGGCGGGTGAGCGGCTGCAGCAGGTAGCGCTCGTTGACGAGCGGCTCCTCGATGACGAAGTCACGCAGGTGATAGCCCCGCGATCGCTCGATGATCTTGCTGAAGCTGATCATCGTCCTTGTGCCGAGTCCGTCTTCTGCCGACATGCGCATCTCTTCCGATAAGTCTTGGGGGGGTCTTCTCGAACCATCCCCGTTCAACCCTTCCCCAAACGGGCTAGATCATCGTGACCGCCCCAAGCTCGAGAGGGCGCGTGCGAATATCGTCGAACGCGTGCGGCATCTCATCGGCCACGTCGCTGGCGAGCCACCCCACACGCGCGCGGCGCGCGGCCAGTCGATCACCTGCGTGCCCGTGGGCGAACACCCCCGCTACCGCCGCTTCGAACGTGGCCACGCCCTGTGCGAGCAGAGACGCGATGACGCCCGTCAACGCATCTCCCATGCCGCCACTTGCCATTCCCGGATTCCCGGTGACATTGATGCGGACGCGTCCGTCTGGGGCCGCCACCACGGTGCGATGGCCCTTCAGCACGACCACGCACCCGTGACGCCGAGCGCACGCGCGGGCAACCTCGACGGGCCCGCGAACGACCGCTTCCACCGCCTCCCCCATCAGAACCGCCATCTCGTTCGCATGCGGCGTCAGCACACGATCCGGTCGTGATGTGGAAGCCAGGGGCAGCGCACGCAGACCATCGGCGTCGACCACCATCGGCACCTCGATTACGTCGATCAGAGCGGCGAGCACCTGAAGGGTCGCCAACGATCGCCCGACGCCCGGACCCACCGCCACCGCGTCAGCGCCAGATGTGGCCTCTACCAGACCTTGCAGCGACGACGCGCCAAAGGCACCTTCTCCATCGTCATCCACCCGTCGGGTGAGCGCCTCGGGCAGCAGCCCTTCGGGAAAGCCCCCGATCGATCGGGGGTGGGCCAGGGTGGCCAGACCGGCGCCCGCGCGGAGCGCGGCGCGCGTGACGATGACGGCGGCCCCCGCCATTCCAGCCGCGCCGGCCACGATGCTCACGCGGCCCACGGAGCGCTTGTGTGCGGTAAGCTCCCGCGCAGGAAGCCACGATCCGATGGCCGTGGGAGTCGTCACCTCGACCCCGTCGCAGACCGACTCGATGAGAGAAGGCGGAAAACCGATCTCGGCGACGTGAAGACGGCCGCAGTGCGCGGCTCCAGGATGGATCAGCGCCCCTCGCTTCAACGCGCCGGCACACACCGTGACCGCCGCACGAACAGCACACCCGAGCACGTGACCCGTGCTGCCGTGAACGCCGCTGGCGATGTCCACGGCGATGACGGGTGCCGCCGCGTCATTGAGCAGGGCCACGACACCAGCCGCCAGCCCCTCTATCGGCCGCTCGAGTCCCGTGCCGAAGAGTGCGTCCACACACACGCCCGCCTGCGAGATGGCAGCGGCGGCACGCGGCAGGTCGACCGCGGCGTCGACCTCGATGACCTCGATCTGGTCTGCCGCCACGTGCTGCAGCAGAGACCACTGAACAGCCGCGTCTCCCCGCGCCTGCGTGCGCTTGCCCAGGGAGACAACCCTGACCGCGACGCCGCGCGAGGCGAGGGTGCGCGCCACAACGAGCCCGTCACCGCCATTGTTGCCCCGCCCAGCGACGACGGCGACACCGCGGCCGAGATGGGTGGCGAAGGCGGTCTCGATCAGGCGAACCACAGCCCGGCCCGCATTCTCCATCAAGACCAGGCCGGGGAGGCCGACCTCCTGGATGGTGCGTCGGTCGACCTCCATGGCCTGCTGTGCCGTGAGTGCAAACATGAGTGCGTGCCTACGCCGCACGCCCGCCGCCCCCCTGCACCTCATCGAGCCACACGGCCATGGAAACAAGAAGGCCTTCAGAGACGTGTCTCTGAAGGCCTCGGTGCGACACGCGCAGCGTCAGCGAAACTGCTGCTGCGCCTGCGCCAGCACGACTATCGCTTGGTCCACTGGAACCCGCGACGAGCGCGCTTGCGGCCGTACTTCTTTCTTTCCTTCTCGCGCGGGTCGCGCGTGAGGAGTCCGGCCTTGCGAAGCGAGGGGCGGAGCGCCGCATCGAAGTTCACGAGCGCGCGGGCGATGCCGTGACGAATGGCACCCGCCTGGCCGGCGATACCGCCGCCGTGCGCGTTCACCTTCACGTCGAACCGACCCGAGTTGCCCGTGACCTCGAAGGGCTGGCGCACGATCATCTCCATGATCTTGCGGCCCATGTAGACGTCGATGGGGCGTCCGTTGATCTCGACCTCACCCTTGCCGGCAGTGAGTCGCACGCGCGCGATGGCGGTCTTGCGACGGCCGGTGGCGAAGAACATGGGAGCAGATGTCTTGGTTTTGGCCAATTCAGTTCACCTCTTGTGAATTCTCACGCCTGCGCGCCGAGGACGGCAGTCGGGACCTCGAGCCGCTTGGGGCTCTGCGCCTGATGGGGATGAGCGGCTCCCGCGTAGACCTTGAGCTTGCCCATGCGGACCGCGCGGAGCTTGTTGTTGGGAAGCATGCCTTTGACGGCGTGCTCGATGACGCGCTCCGGATGACGCTTGAGCATGTCCTTGGCGGACGTCAGGCGCAATGAGCCCTGATAGCCCGAGTGGCGCCAGTAGAACTTGTCGGTGAGCTTCTTGCCGGTCAGCACGACCTGCTCAGCGTTCACCACGACAACGTGGTCACCCATGTCGATGTGAGGCGAGAAAGTCGGCTTGTGCTTGCCCGTGAGGACACGCGCGATCTCACACGACAGGCGACCCAGGGTCTTGCCCGCCGCGTCGATCTCGAACCACTCTTTCTGAACCTCCTCGGCTTTGATGCTGAAGGTTCTCAACTTACTTCCTCCTATTGTATCCGGGGTTTCCCGGGGTGCCCGTCGCCCTGGCTCGGCCTGGTGGGAGTCGGTGATTCGACCCGCCAGGCGGGCGGGGACTCGCCGCTCCGCGCGTTGCCGCTCTGCCGTTTCGCGCGGCACGCGGGCGTGGAGACCGTGGTCAATGATGATCAGTGCGCTCGATTGTACATCACGTGCGACCGGGTGTCAAGCACCTCGACGCGCGCAGCCTCGCCCGCTTCGAAGGGACGCGCACCCGTCGCACGCATTCGACGGCTACTGCAGCACCGCCCAGGCGATGCCGTCGTCCGTCTCGAGGTCGCGAGACACGGTGCGCCCGAGAACCAGTGGAAGGCGATCAACGAACTCGCCCTCGTCAGCGCGCTTGCACGTCACGTCTTCCTCCGAGAGAAGCGTCCCGGCCTTGATGGGACGACGAGCCACGAGCCGCTTGCGGGCGACCATGCGGTACTTGTGCTGAGACTCGCTCATCCCGCGGAAGAAGGGGTCGCCCAGGGCCGCCTCGGCCTTGCGCAGCCGCACCACGAAGTCGGCGAACTCGTCTGGGTTGAGGGCCGACTCGAAGTCCTCGCCCTTCTTCGAGCGGTCGTGCGTGATGTGCTTCTCGATCATGCACGCGCCGAGAGGAATGGCCATGAACGGGATCTGGGTCGACACGGGGTCATCGGCATCGATGTGATCAGCCAGACCCACGAGGCAGTCGAACGTGCGCTGCAGGGTGCGCAGCTTCAGCAGATCGGTGTTCTCGATCTTCGTGGGATAGTTCTGCTGCCCGAACAGCATCACGTAGTCGTAGAGGCCTTCATCGTGGAGCCAGGCGAGCACCTGCTCCATCTCCCCGATCGACGCCCCGCCGACGCGCAGCAGCAGTGGCTTCTTCTCGCGCGCCACGGCGCGCACGAAGCGCTCTTCGACGAAGCACGCCGCGGAGAGCACATACAGATCCGGGTCGAGGGTTCGGGCCAGCGCGAGGCTCGGCTCGTCATTGGCCATCACCACCAGCGCCATCCCTGCATCGCGCGTGGCCTGGGCGATCTCTGCCCACCACGCGTCGCGCACATTCACGTCGCACAGGTAGCGGAAGATCTTCGTGGCGTCCTTGCCCGCCGAGACCCGCCCCTCACCGCTGCCGTAATGCGGCACCATGTATGCTTCCATGTTGGTGATGTGCACGCTGAGCGCGTCGGCGCCAGCCTGCGCCGCGCCGCGTGCGATGGCGAGCGCCAGATCCTTCTGGCCGTCGTGGCTCCACGCCATCTCGGCTACGACATAGGTTCGGGCGCCGCCCACCTCGACTCCGCGCACGGAGAACTTGTTCATGTCAGGCTCCTCAGGGATGCCCCGCCAGATCTGCGGCCCCTCGTCGGGTGGCAGTCGCGCGGGCTTGGATTTGGTCGGCGCCTATTCTACGAAGCGTGCGCTCCGTCCCTGCGCCCGCTCACTCGGTTCGGCGCGTCGGCTCAGGACGGTTCCTCGAGATCCGCCTCTCGCACCGGCTCCCCGCCGTGCACCGGGCGCGCAAGACGACGACCCACAAGGCTGTCGCGCACGCGCGGATGAAGACCGCTGGAAGGACGAAGGGCGATGAGGCTGCCCGCGGTCACCGTCTCACCCCGCGCAAGGTCATCGGCCCAGAACAACGACTTGCGCGCCACCGCGGCCACGCCCAGCTCGACCGGGCGGGGGCGCTTGACCCCGTCACCCAGGCACTGCTCCACCGTGCGGATGCCCGCGACCAGCGACGCCAGCCAGGCTGGCTCGAGAGAAGCCCTGTGATCGGGCCCCGCCATGCGCGTGTCGAGGGTGAAGTGCTTCTCGATGACGCATGCCCCCAGGGCAACCGCCGCAAGCGAGACCTCGATGCCCAGCGTGTGGTCGGAGTAGCCGACCGGATGGCGAAACGCATCGCGCAGGGTCTGCATCGCGCGGAGGTTCACATCTGCCGTCTCCGCAGGATAGCTGCTGACGCAGTGCAGGATGGCAAGACCCGAACAGCCCGCCGTCTCGATGGTTCGCACCGCCTCCTCGACCTCACCCAGCGTCGCCATCCCGGTCGAGATGATCAAGGGAAGACCGAGCCGCGCCACGTGCGCGAGGAAGGGGAGGTTGGTGAGGTCGCCCGACGAGATCTTGAAGCCGGGCACGCCCAGGCGATGCAAGAGGTCTGCGCTCTCCTCGTCGAAGGGCGTCGACATGAACATGATGCCCTTGTCCCGGCAGTGCGCGATCAAGACCTCGTGGCTCTCCGGAGAGAGCTCGAGACGCGCGAGCATGGCCGCCTGCGACTCGTCGGCGTCAGTGGTCTCGCGCTGGTAGGCTGCCTTGGCGGCGCTGCGTGCGGCCAGACGGTCGGTGCGAAAGGTCTGGAACTTCACCGCATCAGCGCCGGCCTCTGCCGCCACGTCGATGAGGCGGCGCGCGATGTCGAGATCGCCGTTGTGGTTCACCCCGGCTTCGGCGATGATGAAGCACGGGTGCGCGTGACCCACGGCCCGCGGACCGAACGAGAGATGGGACTGCTGGCTCAAGATCTTCCTGCCTGCCTCGGCAGAGGGTTCGCCAGGAGGTGCAAGCGCGGTCCCCGACGGCCTCTCCGGTTTCTACTCGTCGTCGTCGTCATCGACGTCGTCGTCGAGCGCCTCGTCTTCCTGCGTATCGATGGCAAAAACCTGCCACGCAAGGAGCTCATCGCTGTCGAATGCATCGATGTTGGCGATCTCGTCCCGGCGGATGAGGGTGAACCCTGCCTCGCGGGTCTCGCGCTCGAAGTCCTCCTCGGTCTGCTCGTAGGGGCAGGCCAGGATACCGAGATAGACGTCTCCCTCGTAGACCCCGAACACGTCGTCCTCAACCCGTATCTCGTACGGCATGGATGCGCTCTCCCAGGAATTGGTTGCCGCATATCGGCCTTCGACGTCGAAGACAGCGACGCCTCAGGCAGAAGAGGTTGGATGCCGGTCGAGGCTGATCCTGGCAACGAAGGTTCCCTTCCACTGCTCGACGAATCGGCTCGTCGCCCCCCGGGGCACCCAACCTGCTTCTGGAGGATACCATGGCGATCAAGATCGGTAGCGATCTCCCCGCGCTCAGCGGCGCAACAGAATGGGTCAGCAGCGAGACCAGCCGCGAGGCCCTGCTCGGCAGCCCCACCCTGGTTCACTTCTGGGCCATCAGCTGCGGCATCTGCTCTGAGCAGATGCCCCAGATCGTGAAGTGGCGCGAGACCCTCGAACCGCGTGGCCTGCGCTTCGTGGGTGTGCACATGCCCCGCTCCGAGCGCGACACCGAGGTCGATCGCGTGAAAGAGGCGGCCGCCGACTACGGGCTCACCCATTCGGTGGCCATCGACAACGAGCACACGATCACCGATCTGTTTGAGAACAAGTTCGTGCCGGCGTTCTACCTGTTCGACGCCGAAGGGCACCTGCGCCACTACGCGGCGGGCGAGCACGGCATCGGCATGCTCGAGAAGTCGATGGAGCGCGTGCTCAGCCGCAGCGAGGAGAGCGCTACGTAACCCCTCCCCCGCGCGCTGCCAGCCTCACACCGCCTCGAAGAAGTGAGCGTGCAGCGCGCGCACAGCGGCCTCGCACTCGGCGTCGCTGATGACGAAGGTGATGTTGATCTCGGAAGCCCCCTGCGAGATCATCTCCACGTTCACCCCCGCGGCGCCCAGGGTGCTGAACACCCGCCCTGCAAGGCCCGCGGTGGTCTTCATGCCCTCGCCCACCAGACAGACCACGGCGCGATCGGGCACGAGCGTCACCGTCGCGGTGTCGCGCAGCTCGCGGGCCGCCAGCTCGATGGCCTCATCGGAGATGCCCACGGTGAACGACACCTGCACCTCAGACGTGGAGATGACATCGACGGGCACGTTCTGTCGCGAGAACGTCTCGAACACGCGGGCCATGAATCCGCTCGAATCGAGCATGCCCGTCGACATGAGGCTCACGCTGGTGACGCGTCGACGCATCGAGATGCCCACCGGCCCGCTGGCGCGAGTCTCGACTGCAGCAACGATCTCGGTTCCGGGATCTTCCGGGCGGAAGGTATTCTTCACCCATACGGGGATGTCGTCGCGCATGGCCGGCTCGATGGTCTTGGGGTGAAGAACCTTCGCGCCGAAGTACGCCAGCTCGGCCGCTTCAGCGAAGGCCAGTCGCGGAACCACCCGCGCGGTCTTCACCACCCGCGGGTCGCACGTCATGATGCCCGACACGTCGGTCCAGATCTCGATGGCATCTGCTCGGAGCGCCGCACCGAAGAGCGACGCCGAGAGATCGCTGCCCCCGCGGCCCAGGGTGGTCACACGCCCCTCAGTGTCATGCCCGATGAAGCCGGTGACGACCGGCACCACGTCGGCCTCGAGGGCACCGTAGGCCGCGCGCATGCCCTCAGGCGCCTCGGCCAGCATGCGCGCCGACCCGAAGGTCGAATCAGTGCGCATGCCCAGCTCCCAGGCGGCAAAATCGCGCGCGGGCAGGCCGCTCTCGCGCAGCACGTGCGCGACCACGCGCGCCGACATGCGCTCCCCCAGCGACGCGATGCGATCGAGCGTGCGCAACGTGAGCTCGCCCAGCAGAGAGACCCCCTCGTAGAGATGCAGCAGGGTCTCGAGATGGTCGTCGACAAGGTTCGCGGCGAGCCCGAGCTCAGACAGCAGCTGGCGCTGCCGATCGACCACGGGCGCGCGCAGCGCCGCCGCCTCTCCGCCCTCGAGCGCGCGGCGCGCCCCATCGAGCAGCAGGTCGGTGACCTTCGAGGCAGCCGAGACCACCACGAAAGGACGTCGCTCCCGCGCCTGGCCCACGATGCGGCTCACCTGCCGAATCATGTCGCCGCTTCCTACCGATGTGCCACCAAACTTCATCACAATCATGAGGCGGCGCATTCTCGTCTTCATCTGCCCTCTCCT
>RGZZ01000096.1 GCA_010028905.1 Pseudomonadota bacterium
GAAGCCATCGGCCGCAACCCCGAGTCGACCGGCCGTCTCCAGACCGTGATGATCATCGGTCTGGCCTTCATCGAGTCGCTGGCCATCTACGCGCTCGTCGTCGCCCTCATCCTGCTCTTCGTCAAGTGGTAAGCAACGGCAGCTAGCCGGTTCGGAGCATCCCCATGCACATATCCGTAAATGTCCCCACGCTGGTGATCCAGCTCATCAACTTCATGATTCTTCTCGTGGCGTTGAAGGCAGTGCTGTATCACCCGATGGTGAAGGCCATCAGCGACCGTCAGGGACGCATCAAGAAGGAGCTCGACGAGGCCGAGGCGCTCAACCGCGAGGCGAAGGCGCTGAAGGATCAGTACGAGACGAAGCTTCGCGAGGCGCATACCGAGGCCGCTGGCATCGTGGCTGCCGCCAACAGCGAAGGTGAGCGACGCAAGGCCGAGCTCATCGAGGAAGGGCGTCGCGAAGCGGCGTTCCTGCTCGAGAAGGGCCGCACCGATCTCAACCGCGAGCAGCAGCAGGCCATGGGCGCGCTGCGCGAGCAGGTCGTTGATCTGTCGGTCGACATGGCCAGTCGTCTCTTCCGCGATGCGGTCTCGCCGGACCAGCACGTGTCCCTGGTCAACAAGTTCCTCGAGAAGGCGAGAACGCTCAATGTTGGTTGACAGCGCCGCTGAGCGCTATGCGACCGCATTGTTCGAGCTCGCCAAGGAGCAGGGCAAGGTGGCCGACATCGATGCCGAGATGAACAAGGTGGCGCTGCTCTCCCTCGGGCAGCGGGCGCTCAGTCGCGCCCTGCTGGCGCCAGATGTGGCGTCCGAGGTGAAGGCCAGCATCGTGCGAAAGGTCTTCGGCGCGTCGGTGTCTCCTCTCGTGGTCAATTTCCTGCAGGTCCTCACGGCGGCGGGGCGCTTTGCCGCGCTGCCCGACGTGGCTCGTCGCTTCCACGGCATGATGCAGGATGAGCGCGGTGAGGTGAAGGTCGACGTCGATACCGCCGTCGACCTTGGCGCCGAGGTGAAGACCCGTGTGGTCGAGCAGGTCGCTCGCCACACCGGCCGCGTGCCCAGCATCCAGTGGCATGTCGATTCGGAGCTGCTGGGCGGCATCGTCGTCCGCATCGCCGACAACATCATCGACTACAGCGTGAAGAGCCAGCTGCACGAGCTTCGCGAGCGGCTCCTGCGCTGATCGTCCCGTTATCGGGCCTCACGCATCCCGCGTCCATATCCCAGGGTGAACGCGCCGAGCGGGCGCGTCGAACATCGAATCGGAGGAGAATCGCATGACGATTCGTGCTGACGAAATCAGCGACATCATCAAGAAAGAGATCCAGGGCTTCGACGCGGAGGTACGCGAGGTCAACTATGGCACCGTCATCCAGGTGGGTGACAACATCGCCACTGTTTACGGCCTGTCGGAAGCCCGCGCCGGCGAGATGCTGCTGTTCGAGAAGACCGGCATCTACGGCATCGTGTTCAACCTCGAGGAGAACACCATCGGCTCCGTGATCGTCGGCCGCGACACCGAGATCAAGGAAGGCGATCGCGTGGTTCGCACCGGCAAGATCGTCGAGGTTCCCGTGGGACCGCAGCTCCTCGGGCGCGTGGTGAACCCGCTGGGTGAGCCGGCAGACGGCAAGGGCCCGCTCAACGCGACGGCGACGCGCCCCACCGAGTGGGTGGCCCCGACGGTGGTCGAGCGCCAGCCCGTGGGTGTGCCGATGGCGACTGGCCTGAAGGCCATCGACGCCATGGTGCCCATCGGTCGCGGCCAGCGCGAGCTCATCATCGGCGACCGCGGCACCGGCAAGACCGCCATCGCCGTCGACGCCATCCTCAACCAGAAGGGCAAGGACGTCATCTGCGTCTATGTCTCGGTGGGGCAGAAGACGAACAATGTCGCCGCCATCGCCGAGATCCTCGCCAAGGCGGGCGCGATGGAGTACACCATCATCGTCACGGCGAACGCGAACGAACCTGCGTCGCTGCTGTACCTGGCCCCTTATGCTGGCTGCGCGATGGGCGAGTACTTCATGTACACCGAGAAGAAGGACGTGCTCATCATCTATGATGATCTCACGAAGCACGCCAAGGCCTACCGCGAGATGTCGCTTCTCCTGCGCCGTCCGCCGGGTCGTGAGGCCTACCCCGGTGACGTGTTCTTCCTCCACTCCCGCCTGCTCGAGCGCGCCGCGCGCCTGAGCGACGAGGAGGGCGGCGGATCGATGACGGCGCTGCCCATCATCGAGACCCAGCTGGGCGACGTGTCGGCGTACATCCCGACGAACGTCATCTCCATCACCGACGGGCAGATCTTCCTCGACAACGATCTCTTCTACCAGGGCATCCGCCCCGCGGTCGACGTCGGTCTGTCGGTGTCGCGCGTGGGTGGTGCCGCGCAGGTGAAGGCGATGAAGCAGGTGGCGGGCCAGCTGCGTCTCGACCTCGCCCAGTTCCGCGAGCTGGCCGCATTCACCAAGTTCAGCGCCGACGAGCTCGACAAGGCCAGCCGTGACCAGCTGCGCCGCGGCGAGCGCGTGGTGCAGGCGCTGGTGCAGAAGCAGTTCCAGCCCTTGCCCAACGAAGAAGAGGTGGCGTTCATCTTTGCCGCCGTCAACGGCTATCTCGATGAGCTCCCCGTTACCTCGGTGAGCCGCTTCGAGGAGCGCTATCTCACCAGGTTGCGCGCCGACGGCGCCGACATCCTCGCGTCCATTCGCGAGAAGAAGGCCATCGACGACGAGACCCTGGGCAAGCTGAAGAGCTTCCTCGAGGCGTTCGTCAAGAGCTTCGCGGCTGAGCAGCAGGCGACGCGCGCATAGCGGCGGCATCGCGTCGGGGGCGGTCCCCCGACGCGACCGCGAATTTGGAGCAGCTCCATGGCAGGCGTAAGAGAAATCAAAGGGCGCATCAAGTCGGTGCGCAACATCCAGCAGATCACCAAGGCCATGAAGATGGTGGCCGCCGCTCGCATCAAGAAGGTGGAGACGCGCATGAAAGCCGCGCGGCCCTTCGCCTACAAGATGCAGGAGGTGGTGGGAGAGCTCACCTCGCAGCTCGAGGGTGCCCTCGATCCATTGATGGAGGCCCGCCCCGTGAAGCGCGTGGCCGTGCTCGTGGTGAGTGCCGACAAAGGGCTCTGCGGCTCGTACAACAACAACGTGGTCAAGGCGGCGATGCAGGCCCTGAAGGGGCACGTCGAAGCGGGCCGTGAGGTCGTGGTCATCCCGGTAGGCAGCAAGGGCTATCGCTTCTTCCTGCGCCGCCCCTACCCCATCGAGAACGTCATGACCGGGTGGAACCCGGATTTCGACACCGCGCGCGCGCTGGCGGACACGCTCACCGAGATGTTCACCAGCGGCAAGGTCGATGAGGTTCACGTGGTGTACACCCGCGTCATCTCGGCCCTCACCCAGGAAGCCAAGACCGATCGCCTGCTCCCCCTGGCGTCTGAGAAGACGCCTGAGCACGTTCTTCCCTACATGTTCGAGCCTGACCCGAACGCGGCGCTCAGCGCCATCCTGCCGCAGTACCTGCGGACGATCTTCTACCAGATCCTGCTCGAGGCCCGAACCTCCGAGCTGAGCGCGCGCCTGCGCGCCATGACCAATGCCACTGACAACGCCGACAAGTTCGTGGGTACGCTGACCCTCGACTTCTTCCGCGCGCGTCAGTCGGCCATCACCAACGAGATTCTTGAAGTCGCGAGCGGCGCTGAAGCGCTGAAGAAATAGGAGGCAGCACCCCATGGGAGTCGGTAGAGTTCATCAGATCATCGGATCGGTTGTCGACGTAGAGTTCAATCCGGGCGAGCTGCCCAACATGTACAACGCCCTCACCGTGAAGCGTGAGGAAGACGCTGGGGGCCGTGGCAAGGGCCTCGACCTCTATCTCGAGGTCATGGGCGAGCTGGGCAACAACCAGGTGCGCTGCCTGTCGATGGGCAGCACTGACGGCCTGCGCCGCGGAATGCCCGCGGTTGACACGGGAGACGCCATTCGCGTGCCCGTCGGTCCGAAGACGCTGGGACGCATCTTCAACGTGCTGGGCCAGCCCATCGACAAGCGCGGCCCGGTCGACGCGGTGAAGACCTACTCCATCCATCGTCAGGCCCCGTCGCTCGACCAGCAGGAGCCCACCACCAACGTGCTCGAGACGGGCATCAAGGTCGTCGACCTGCTCGCCCCCTACTCAAAGGGCGGAAAGACAGGCCTCTTCGGGGGCGCCGGCGTGGGCAAGACGGTGCTGATTCAAGAGCTCATCGCCAACATCGCCCGTGAGCACGGCGGCTACTCGGTGTTCGCCGGCGTGGGTGAGCGAACCCGTGAGGGCAACGACCTCTGGCTCGAGATGCAGCACTCGGGCGTGATCGACAAGACCGCCATGGTCTTCGGTCAGATGGACGAGCCGCCGGGTGTGCGCTTCCGCGTGGGCCTCACGGGCATCACCATGGCCGAGTACTTCCGCGATGAAGAGAACAAGGACGTGCTCGTCTTCATCGACAACATCTTCCGCTTCGTGCTCGCGGGCGCCGAGGTGTCGGCGCTTCTGGGTCGCATGCCCTCCGCCGTGGGATACCAGCCGACGCTGTCGACCGAGATGGGCCTCCTCGAAGAGCGCATCACCTCGACGCGCACGGGTTCAATCACCGCCATTCAGGCGGTGTACGTGCCCGCTGACGACATCACCGACCCCGCCGTGGCCACCACGTTCGCTCACCTCGACGCCACCACGGTGCTGTCGCGCTCCATCGCCGAGCTGGGCATCTACCCCGCCGTCGATCCGCTCGCCTCGACCTCTCGCCTGCTCGAGCCGCGATTCATCGGCGACGAGCACTTCGGTGTGGCCCGTCGCGTCCAGGAGATCCTCCAGCGCTACAAGGACCTGCAGGACATCATCGCCATCCTGGGTGTGGAAGAGCTCTCCGAAGACGACCGTATCATCGTGGGTCGTGCTCGGCGCCTGCAGAAGTTCCTCTCGCAGCCGTTCCACGTGGCCGAGGGCTTCACGGGGCGCAAGGGCAAGTACGTGCAGCTCAAGGACACCATCAAGAGCTTCAAGGAGGTGGCCGACGGCAAGCTCGATCACCTGCCCGAGCAGGCCTTCTACATGCAGGGCGGGCTCGAAGATGTGCTCGAAGAGGCCAAGAAGCTGGGCGTCGAGGTCGGCCGCTAGGCCGCGCGAGATACAACCGTGAGCCTCATCAGCGACAAGAACTTCCACGTCGAGATCATCACCCCAGAGCGTGTTCGCTTCGGCGGAGACGCACTCATGCTCAGTGTGCCCGGGGTTGAGGGGCAGATGGGCCTGCTGGCCAATCACGCCCCCATCCTGTCACTGCTCCAGGCCGGGCGGCTCACGTTGCAGACCCGCGAGAGCACTGTCAACATGGCTGTCGGCCCTGGTTTCGTAAAGATGAGCAACAACCGCGCTGTCTGCCTCGTCGATTTCGCCGAGAACGCAGGCGATATCGACAAGGCCGCCGCCGAGCGCCGTCGAGCCGAGCTCGAGAAGCAGCTGGCGGCCGAGTCTGATTCCGTCAAGCAGGATGCGCTTCGCACCCAGCTGCGGGCCGAGCTGGCGCGCCTCGAGGTCGCCGGCGCTCGAGGAGCCTGACCCGGTTGCCACACCTGCGCGTGCAGGGAGGGCGTCCTCTTCGCGGTGAGATCGAGGCGCTGGGTGCCAAGAATGCGGCGCTGCCCATCATGGCCGCGGCGCTTCTCTGCAAGGGCGATGTGATTCTCACGCGGGTGCCGGACATCTCTGACGTGCACGTCATGACCGAGATCCTGCGCTCTCTCGGAATGGTGGTGGAGTCGCCCGCGCCCGGAACACTTCGCCTCAACGCCGACCACATCAGCACCACGCGCGCGCCCTACGAGCTCGTTCGGAGGATGAACGCCTCCTTCGACGTAACCGGCCCGCTGCTGGCGCGCTTCGGGGAGGCTGATGTCGCGCTGCCAGGCGGTTGCAACCTGGGCCAGCGACGGGTCAACCTTCACCTCGACGCGTTCCGCTCGCTCGGCGCGGAGGTGCATCGCAGCCACGGCTTTGTTCAGGCTAAAGCGACCCGCCTGCAGGGGGTGACCATCGCGTTTCCCCATGTCAGCGTCGGTGCGACCAAGAACGCCATGATGGCGGCCTGCCTCGCACAGGGCACCACGGTGCTCGAGAATGTCGCGCGCGAGCCTGAGGTCACCGATCTGGCACGCTTCCTGAACACCATGGGGGCGCGGGTGAGCGGCGAGGGGTCTCCCAGAATCGAGATCGAAGGGGTCGACGCGCTCCACGGCGGCACCTACGAGATCACCTCAGATCGCATCGTGACGGGGACGTTCCTGATCATGACCGCCATCGCCGGGGGAGAGGTGCGCGTCACGCACTGCCACCCGGAGTACCACGATGTGCTCATCCAGCAGCTGCGGCGGGCCAACCAGGAGGTCGACGTCGAGCCACAGGCCATCCGGCTGCGATCTCGTCGGCCGGTTCTCCCCCTCGAGGTCACCACGGCACCCTACCCTGGGTTCCCCACGGACCTGCACCCGCCGATGACGGCGCTTCTCGTCCTGGCCGACGGTACGAGCATCATTCGAGAGACCATCTTCGACGGGCGCTTCATGTACGCAGGCGAGCTCGTGCGACTCGGCGCCAACATCCGCATCACTGATCACACCGCGGTGGTCACAGGGGTGAAGTACCTGGCTGGCGCACCGGTCGAGGCGCCGGACATCCGAGGAGGGGGCGCTCTCATCGCGGCCGCCCTCGCCGCGGAGGGAGAGACGCTCATCGGGGGGTTGCAGTTCATCGATCGTGGCTATCAGCGTATCCACGAGCAGCTGGTCTCGCTTGGCGCGGTCATTGAGAGGGTAGAGGAAGAACGCGCGCCGGCCGCAGTCTGATCGACGTCAGCGATCGGGATCGGTCGTGCCCTCGGAGGATTTGACCGGGGTGGGGCGAAACCCGAGTTCGAGCAGAATCCGTGTGAGGAGAGACCGTGCGGGATCGCAAAGAGTTCAAGGTCAGCTTCAAGGGGTTCTGGCTTCTCTGCATTCCTTCGGCTGCGGTCTCGCTGGGGCTCATCGGTTTCGGCTTTAACTACTACAACAAGATCCGCCTGATTGAAGAGAGCGCCCGTAAAGGCGGCGGCACGCTGCCAGACAGCTTTCCCCCGGACTGGATCTTCTACGCACTGCCCTGGACGGTGGCGGCAGTCATTGCGTTTCTCTATCTCTGGGTATACATGCTCGAGAGCCGACGCAAGATCATTGTTACACCGACGCACCTCGAGATCGTGCGGGGAGGAGACACGACGCGTACGCTGTGGCAGAATGTCTCCCTCACCCCTCCTCGCTCTGACAAGAAGTCTTTCCGCAGCGCACTCCTCAGCGATGGCACCCACTACGAGACGGTCTACGAGTTCTTCTATCCCGAGTTCCAGCTTCTGGTCGATTTTGTCACCGACGCAAAGAAGCACGCCCGCGAGAGCATCTCGACCTGAGGCGTTTCGCTCCCCTGGCGCCCGCGGTGGCGCCTCTCTGCACGAGGCACTGTCTCTCACGGGAGTGATGGCGTGACAGTCGCGTCGACGAAGGTCTCACATCGGCTTCTTCGACCGGTGCTTCTCATCGCTGGCGGCCTTCTGGCTCTCATGGCGGTGCTGCTCTGGGTCGTTCTCCCGCGCGTGGCCATCGATCTGGTCAATGCCTCCCTGGTTGGTCGGGCTTCCTGGACGCGCCTGCGCATCACCCCCCACGCTCTCGCCGCAGATGGCGTGCGTCTCGACAACGCTTCTGGGGACTGCGTGATGAAGGCCGCCCAGGTTGTCGTTCGTTTCAGCCTCCTCGACATGGTTCGCCACCGCTCACTCGTGCCCGGCATCCGCGAGGTGGAGGTGGCCGAGCCAGAGCTCTTTCTCGAGCGTCGAGCAGACGGGTCGTTCAACCTCGAGCGCGTGCTCCGCCCCTCGGAGGCCATGGTCGAGCTCGAACATCTCTTTCGTGGCATCGTTCGTGTGCCGGAGGGCAGCCTCGTCCTGGCAGATCGCCGCTTTGGCGTCGAGACGGCGGTTCGGCTGACATCGGCCGTCGTAGACATGTCCGACCTCGAGCACTGCCGGGCTGAGCTCGGGTTGCTGGAACGGGGCCCACAGGGGGTGAAGATCACAGCGGTTGCGTCGTGGAAGCGCGACCTGGTCGACACCCGCGCGCGGGTTTCGCTCGAGGGGCTCGAGGTTGCTCGCGCGATGGGGTATGCGATGGCCCTCACGGGCGTGAAGCAGGCGCCGATCTCTGTGCGCGCGGGGCGGTTGAAGCTGAGCGCGCTCCTCTCTACCGTGGGGCCCCTGCGCACGTCGTGGGACTCGCTGCACGTGACGGGCACCGCGTGGGCAGAGGGCCTGGCGGGTCGCGTCGAAGGAAGGCCCCTCGAGTTCCGGGATGGGCGCCTCCTGGCTTTCCTCACGCGCGACATGATAGACATCCGTCGCTTCACCGTGCGCATCGGGCGCGATGCGCTCGAGCTTGCCGGACGGCTGTTCGATCGGCGTCAGCCCCAGCTCGACCTCGAGCTCCGGCTGCGCAGCCCGTCGATTGCGTCGAGCCTGCGTGCGGCCGGGTTCTCTCTCGGACTCGCGCTCGATGGTTCGGTGCGTGGGTCGGTTCGTCTGAGGGGGGCGCTCAACGGCCCACCCGTCGCGCAGGTGAGCCTCGCCTCGCCCCGTCTGATGGTAGCCGGAAGGCGCCTGCGCGACGCCACCGCGCGAATCTTCTGGACTTCGGGAACCTGGCGCGTCGAGCAGATGCGCGCGGTCGCCGACGGAGGGGGCACCGTGGAGGCGCAGGGCTGGGTGCTCGGCGGCGATGGCCGTCGCATGATGCTCGATGTCCGGGCGCGAGACGCCCGTCTCGCGGCCTTGTTCGGCGCACAAGCGGGCGCGGCCGCTCGTGCGTCGGTAGACGTCACGCTGATCGGCGCCCCCGGGAACCCGCTGGTGCTGGGAGAGGGTCGGCTTCGCGATGCGTCGGTGAACGGTGTGGATGTGTCGGAGGTGTCTGGGCGGTTTGTGTGCAGCCGAAGCGCGGTCATCGTCTCTGACGTGCGGGCCACCACCGCGGCGGGACGTTTCCGAACGCCCGTGGGGTACCTCGGTCTGGGAGGCGATCGCGAGATCTTCGCCAGGGTGGAGGGAGAGGGCATCTCTCGCGCGCTCGGCGGCGCAGAGGTGCAGGATGCGTCGCTGTCGCTGACCGTGGCGGGCCGGGCGCGTGATCTCTATGCGGCTGGACGGGTTCGAGCCGCCTCTGTTCGCGCGGCGGGGATGTCGATGCGCGGCTTCGATGGTGTCGTGGCGGCGTCGAGACACACTGTCTGCCTTCTTCAGGGGGCGCTGGGCCTTGGACCTCGGGCTGTCTCGCTCACGGGAACGGTCCTGCCTGATGTGCGCGCGTTCGAGGTCACCGCCAGCAGCGACGGCATGGGAGTCGAGACCCGCGGTCGATACGATTCGCGAAGTCTTCGCGGCCTGGCCTACGGCCGTGCCCTCGACGCCTCGCTGCTTCGCGCGTTCGGGCTGAAGCCGTGGTTTCCTCGAGGCAGGGTCGACGTGATGGCGCTCTTTGCGCTCGACCACTCCACCAGGGGCGTCGATCTCGATCTCGTCGGGCGCTCGGGTGACCTGCATGTGGGCGGCATCTCGTTCGACCGCCTGGCGCTCTCCGCGTCTCTTCTCGATCAGGCGCTCGCCATCCGCACGGCCTTCCTGTCCGGGCCGGCGGCCGTCATCACGCTTGCGGGAGCGGTGCCCCTTCGTGAGCGTGGGGCGTGGGCCTTGCGCTGGAGCGCGGATGTCGCCCACCTGGGCAAGGTGGTGAACGCCCTCGAGGTGGGGACGGCCCCGGCGCGCCTTCGCAGCGTGCTGCTCGACGTGCTTCGGCTGCGCAGCCTTGCCGGGCACGCGTTTGTGCACGGTGAGGTGCGCGGTTCGCGCCAGGCCGTGCGGGTCGATGGTCACGTGCTGGCCGACAAGGCGCGCCTGCACGGTGAGCCCTTGTTTGCGCAGGCCGACTTCCGTGCCCATCGAGGCGGACTCGTCGTGCGCTCGGGACGCGTGGTGGTGGGGGGAGATCAGGTCGATGTTGCCGGCAGCGTCGGCCTTGACAGGCTGCCCGTTCTCGACCTGTCGGTGAGCACCCCGCAGCTGTGGGTTCAACGGGCGCTGGGCTTCACGCCGTATTCAGGGGTTGCCTCGAAGGGGTGGCTCGAAGGCAAGGTGCGGGTCACGGGCCGGGTCGACCGTCTCGCCGCCGCGGGTCGGGTTCGTCTGCACGGGGTGACCGTTGAGAATCAGCCTGTCGATGAGGCGGAGGTGGTTCTGCGGGCCGCGCCGGATCGCATCGTCGTCGAGGGCTTGCGGGCGCGTCTGGGGGGTGGCGTCATCACGGGGCGCGGTGATGTTCGCGTTCGGGGTCCCGTCGATCTCATGCTGAGCGCGCGCGCCTTCCCTCTCCGGGAGCTGGTCGCGCTGCGTGGGTCGCCGCTGGAGCAGGGCCACGGAGACGTCGACCTCGGGATCTCGGGAACCCTGGCCCATCCTCGATATGCCCTCGACCTCGATCTGCAGGGACTGGGGCCGCCGGAGCGTCAGGTGGGTCTGCGCGCCAGCGGCAAGGTTCGCCTGAGCGGGCGGCGCGTCGACGTGGAGGGACTGCGCGTGGGGCGCGATGGCGCGCCGGGTGAGGCACGACTCGACGGATCGCTCGAGCTTGCCCGTCAAGGCCTGCCCGCGACATTTGGCGACCTTCTCGCGGCGCGTGGGTCGCTCGAGGCTTCGCTGCAGGACGCGCCGCTCCGAACGCTGCTCGGATTCAAGCCAGGTCGACGGGTCGACATCTCGGGCCTGCTCAACGGCAACGTCAAGCTCTCAGGAGCGCTCGGCCGCCCCCGTGTCGAGGGGGCGGTGGAGGCGCGTGACGTTCGATCAGCGGGGTTCGACGTGGGTCTGGTTCGTCTCTCGGGTGCGCTCGACTCCGCCGCGAGCACAATCGAAGGGGCTGAGCTCACGGTCAGGGGAGGCGCCGGCACCCTGCTTGCTTCGGCAAGCGCAGACAAGGACAGCGGACGTCTCTCTCTGCAGGCCAATGATCTCGAGGTCGCCGCGCTGGCTCCTCTCGCCCCCTGGAGCTTCCCCTTCGCAGGCCGCCTCGACGCTTCATTCGATGCCAGCGGCCCGCTGTTCGAGCCCGTGCTGGGCGGGCGCTTCGAGCTCAGCGAGGGGCGCGTCGCGGCGCTTGCGTTCGATCAGCTCAGCGGTGCGCTGAGCGGGCGGCAGGGGAGCTATCGTCTCGAGCGCTTCGTGGCGCGCAAGGGGGCGCATCGCGCCGAGCTTAGCGGGGGATTCTCGCTCGCCTACAGGAACGGCGAGCTCGTCTCCCCATCTCCCGTCGATCTGAAGGCGTCCATCACCGAGAGCAGCCTCGACGTCCTGTCACTCTTCATCCCCGACATGCAGTCGTCTCCAGGCCGCCTTCGGGCGCGACTGTTCCTCTCTGGCACCTATCCCGATACCCGTCTCACGGGAGAGCTCACGGTGCGTGATGGGGTGATTCGGAACAAGCGTCTCGCCAACCCCATCGAGAACCTGAACATGAACGTGACCCTCGATGGGCGCCGACTCGAGATCAAGAACACCTCGGGAAGCATGGGACGCGGGGTGTTCACCGTCTCGGGAGGCGCCGATCTGGCCGGGCTTGGCCTCTCCGACATCAATCTCGGCCTGAAGGCGAGCGGCCTGGGACTGACCGTTGCACCGTACCTGGCCTCGGTGGTCGACGCTGACCTTCACCTCGTCGGCTCGAGCGCGAACCCGTCTCTCGTGGGCTCGGTCACGGCGCAGAGCGCGCGTGTGTCGCTTCCGCTGAGCAGCCTGGCCCGGGCTGGGGGAGGCCTTGGCGCGCCCTCGGGAGTCTCGTCGCCCGCGCCGCAGGGGGGCGGGCCGGCAAGCGTCGAGCGCCTTGCAGATGGGGGGCGGAGCGCGTCCGCCGTGGCGGCGTCAGACGCGTCGCTCGAGGATCGCAGAGCGCCGTTCTCGCTGCCGCCCGTAACATTCAGTGTCGATCTGAACCTGGGGCGCGATGCCTGGCTCCAGTTCCTCGGCAGCGCGGTCCGGGTCGAGGGCCAGCTGGCTCTCGTGGGCAAGGGCGACAAAGCGGCTCCTGCCGGTCAGGTCACCCTTCAGCAGGGACAGATTCGCATTCCGCTCTTCCCGGTGTCGCTGCGTCTGACGGGAGGGCGTGCCTACTTCGACCCGACTGCGGGCTGGATGCCCAATCTTGCTGCCGCAGCCACCGCCCAGGTCGGGGATTATCAGGTCTACGTCGATGTCCGGGGAACGGCCAGCGATCCGGACGTGCGCCTGAGCTCGAACCCTCCGCTTCCCCAGGGGGCCATCCGCCAGCTCCTGCTCGGAGGGACCACGGCCCAGCAGGGGCTGATGGGGCCGACGGGCTTCACCCAGAACCAGTCCATGGGCCTGGGCGCGCTCTTCACGGTGGCGCAGGCGACGTTCCTGCAGCCCATCACGAGCTTCATCGGCCGCATCTTCGGGGTCAGCGAGGTCACCCTCGAGCTCGTTCAGCAGGGGGGCATCATGTTCACCGTCTACAGGGCGCTCGATCTGAAGCAGAAGCTGAACGTGCTCTTCAGCGCGGTGCAGGGGACGGTGCCCGAGGGGCTCCCGCGCAACCTGTACGGCTTCGAGTATCGCTTCAGTCCGTCTCACCTGGTGCGCATGTCAAGCGACAACCTCGGGGGCTTCCACTTCTTCTATCAGCGTCGCTGGCGCTTCTGAGCGTCTTCTCGACGGGGGCCGCGGTGGCGTTGAGCAGCATCCGACCCCAGGTCTCCACGGGCGGGGCCCGCTTGCCGGATGCCCATCTTGCGCGGTCTGTTAACATTCTGGATTGAAGGATTACCATACCCCCTGTCGAAACCAACCGAAACATTTTTGCCCAAAGACAAAAAACCCTGAGTTCATGCGGGTTCGCGCCCTGTTTTTTGAATCGCTTTCACATCTTGGCGGCGCCATCGCTGAATCGCTTTCCACTACATCAAGACGCGCTCGGGGGAGGCCTGGGAGGTTTCTGATCTGACATGAAGAGGATTCTCGCGTTTGCGCTCCTGATCTGCTTGTGGACCGTTGCATGCGGCGGGGTTTCGAGCGTCCACGCCGCCCCCGCGGTCGCGCCACAGGAGGCGGGAGCGCCCTCTGCGCGGCCTGACGGCCCCGTCGAGGCGCCCGCTGCTGCGCCGGCGCCTGGCGGCGATGTTGCCCAGGGCGTGCCCGCTGCCGCGAGC
>RGZZ01000097.1 GCA_010028905.1 Pseudomonadota bacterium
TGCCGTGGCCGCAGACGGCCTTCTCGACCTGCCGCCCGGCGCGACCCTCGTGCTTCGTCGCGCCCGTCACTGAGCGCGCGCCCCCCGCGTTGGGGCGATCCTATAGGAAAAGCACACTCCGCAGCGTAGTTAGCGGCGTGCAGATCGACATGCCCGACATCATCGTTGTCGGCGCGGGGCCCGCGGGAACGACCGCGGCCCACGCGCTCGCCCGCGCGGGGCTTGTCGTGTTGGTGCTCGAGGAGCATGCGTCGGCGGGCCTGCCCGTTCACTGCACGGGCATCGTCGGGGAAGCGCTCTTCACAACGTTCGACCTCCCCCGCTCCCTTGTGCGGGAGACCCTCAGCCGATTCCGCGTGTTCGCGCCTTCCCAGGAACGCTACTTCGATCTCGAAGCCCGTCCGGGCACCTCGTCGGCGGCCTATGTGCTCGACCGGGCGGCGCTCGATCGCACCCTCGCCGAACGCGCCGCGGAGGCCGGTGTCCGCTTCCTCTACGGGGCCCGGGTTCGGGAGGTGACGAGCGAGACGGAAGAGGTGCGGGTCCGCGCCGAGATCGGCGGTGCGCAGACGATGCTGCGCGCTCGGCTGTGCCTGCTTGCGTGCGGGGCCATGTCGAACCTTCCCGCGCGCAGCGGAATCGTGCCTCCCCAGACCTATCATCGCACCGTGCAGGCGACCTACGCGCTGCCGGATGTGAGAGACGCAGAGATCCACCTCGGCCACGCCGTGGCCCCCGGGTCGTTTGGCTACGCGGTCTCCCTCGGTGACGGAACCGCCAAGATAGGGGTGATCAACCGTCTCGAGGCGCGCTCCGGATTTCGCGCCCTGGTCGAACGCTGTATCGCCGGATTCCCATGGGCGCCGCCCGCCGCTCGGTTGCAGGGCGCGTCCTGGCCGTGGGAGACGCCGCAGGGCAGGCCAAGACCACCACCGGCGGAGGCATCTACTACGCCATGCAATGCGCCCAGACGCTGGCCGAGACGGTTCTCGAAGCGCGCAAGGGACGCGACTTCCGGCTGCCGTGGCTGGCACGATACGAGCATCGGTGGCGACAGCACCTGGGCTTCGAGCTTCGGGCCGGGCTCTGGATGCGCAGGCTGCTCGAGCACGTGAGCGACGACGAGGTGTCGCGCCTGGTGGCCGCCGTCGACAGCGCGGCCGCGCGCGCGCTCATCGATCGCGACTGGCGCTTCGACTATCATCGACGCCTGCTGCTCACGCTGGCGCGCATGCCGGAGGTGCGAGAGCCCCTCTGGAGCGCTCTTCTCCGCGGCGCCGTGAGCGGAGGGCGCGGGCGTTCCGCCGAGACCCGCTGCGCCGTGCCCTTGGTGGGGAGGCCGTCTTGAGTCGCGCGGAGCCCCTCGGCGTGCCTGCGACCATCGTTCCGGGCCTGCTTCGAGGCGCCCCCGTTCGCTACCCCATCACGGGTCGAGAGAAGATCGGCATCGGTCGAGACGCAGGGAACCGGGTGCGCCTGCGCCATCCGCAGGTCTCGCGCGAGCACGCGTCCATCGACGGCAGCGAAGGCCGCTGGATGCTGCTCGACCATGGATCGACGAACGGGACGTTCCTCAACGAGCGACCGGTGTCAGGGCGCGCAGAGCTTCGCTCTGGCGACCGCATCCGTGTCAGCGACTTCCTCTTCGTCTTCTCGGAGCGAAGCGGCGGCGGGCTGCTCGAGCTCTTCAGCGAAGAGGGGAACGCCCGCCTCGACGTCATCGCGCTTCGTCGCGACGTGGGCGGAGGGCAGCTGATCCTGCGCGACGTCTCGCTCACCGTGATGCCACGTGAGTTTGTTGCCGTGGTCGGAGTGAGCGGTGCCGGCAAGTCGACCTTTGTCAATGCCGTGAGCGGCTTCCGGCCTGCAGACAGCGGCGCGGTGCTGCTCAACGGCGTCGATTTCTATGCCAACCTCGACGCGTTGCGCGAGTCGCTCGGCTACGTGCCGCAAGACGACATCATCCATCGTGAGCTCACCGTCTATCAGGCGCTCTACTACGCTGCGCTGCTGCGGCTCCCGGAGGACATGGGGGCGGGCGAGGTCGATCAGCGCATCGAGCAGGTGCTGGTCGAGCTGCAGCTCACCGAGCGGCGCAACCTGCCCGTGTCGCGCCTGAGCGGAGGGCAGCGCAAGCGGGTCAGCATCGGGGTCGAGCTGCTCACGCAGCCTCGCCTCTTCTTCCTCGACGAGCCCACCTCTGGCCTCGATCCAGGGCTCGAGGGAGAGATGATGCGCCTGTTCCGGAGGCTCTCCGACGCGGGACACACCCTTCTGGTCATCACCCACGCCACAACCAACATCCACCTGTGCGATCAGCTGGTCTTCCTGGCCAGGGGAGGGGCGCTGGCCTACTACGGGTCCCCGCGAGGGGCCTTGACCTATTTCGGGGTGAGCGATTTCCCCGAGATCTACGCCCAGATCGAGGGCTCCGATCCGTTGATGTGGGAGCGACGGTTCCGGGCCAGTGAAGAGTATCGTCGTCTCGTCATCGAGCGTCTCGCGCAGGTCCCCCTGGCGGTGGTCCCCCCGCAGGCCCGCGCCGCCCTCGAGACGCAGGTTCTCGCCCCCGGGAAGTCGACGGTGGACGTCACCCCCGCGCCCGCGCAGACGCCCCCCCAGGCGCCGATGGCAGCGCATCGCAGCGTGCGACGCACCAGCGCCATGCGACAGTTCTTCATCCTCAGCCGCCGGTATCTCGAGATCGTGTGGCGCGATCGGCGCAACCTGCTGCTCATGCTCTTGCAGGCGCCCATCATCGCGGGTCTTCTGGCCATCGTGTTCGACGCCGACATCTTCGACGTGTCGAACGGGAACTTCGTGCAGGCGCGCACGTTCCTGTTCCTCATGGTGTGCTGCTCGATCTGGTTCGGAACCAGCAACGCGGCGCGCGAGATCTGCAAGGAACGCGCCATCTACCGGCGCGAGCGCTCCGCAAACCTGCAGATCGCGCCCTACGTCTTCTCGAAGGTCGCCGTGCTGCTCGGGCTCTGCGTGGTGCAGAGCGTGACCATGATGGCCGTCATCCGCAGTCGCATCGCCCTGCCGGATCTCGGGAACGTGTTTCTCGAGAAGATGTTCCTCGTCTTGCTGCTCTCGTCGGTCGGGGGCCTCGCCATGGGGCTGCTGCTCTCATCGCTGGTGTCGAATCCAGACAAGGCGGGCAGTCTTGTGCCGATCATCCTCATTCCCCAGCTGGTGCTGGCGGGGGCCCTCATCCCGCTGAAGGGGCTCGCGCAGGACGTGTCCTACGTCATGCTGAGCAAGTGGGGCTATGAGATGCTGGGCCAGGCCGCGCGACTCCAGGAGCTGCCTCGTCCTCCCGCGCTGTCATCGGCGGAGATCGAGCCTGCGCTGGCCCTCGACATCTCGTTCGCGGGTCATTTCTGGGTGCTGACGTGCTACATCAGCCTGCTGCTGCTGGCCACCTGCATCGTGCTGGCGCGCAGCGAGTCGGTGGAGTCGTGACGACCGGGCAGACCTCGCTCAGTGCAGCGGGGTCACCTCGGTGACCGGCCAGGGGCAGAAGGTCAGGATGAGCGCGACGAGCGACAGCAGCGCGCATACGTGGGCCGCGCGACTCGGTGGGGTTGCCTCATCGGTAGGCCCGGGATTGCCGGTGAAGCTGAAGATCAGGACCACAACGGCCCAGACGTACCACCCCGGCCAGTAGCGCCATCCCAGCACCGCGAGCCCCGCTGACAGCAGCTTTGCGCAGCGCCGCTGCACACGGTCGCAGATGTAGGCGCGAAGGATGTGCCCCCCGTCGAGCTGCCCGCCAGGAAGCAGGTTGAGCGCCGTGATGAGCGTGCCGAACCAGCCCGCCATGACGGCCGGGTGGGCCACCAGCTCCTGGCCTGGAAGGAGCCGAGGGCCGCACAGCGCGGTCATGAGGCGCATGAGAAGCGGTTCGCCGAACACGATGCAGGGCTCGTACATCGCTTGAGGGGCGGCACCGTGGGAGAAGGGGAGGGCGCAGGCAAGGACGATGAGGGTCGCCCCGAGTCCGGCCAGGGGGCCCCAGGCCCCCAGCTTGATCATGGCGTCGCGATCCGGAGGAGGGCTGCGCATCTGGATGAACGCCCCCATGGTACCGAACAGCAGGGGCATGGGGATGACGTACGGCAGGGTGGCTCGGATCCCGCAGCGGCGGGCCGCCACATAGTGACCGAGCTCGTGGCTGAGCAAGATGAACAGCACCCCGCAAGAGAACTCGGCAGCCTCTATCCAGCCCCTCGCAGCGCTCTCCGCAGAGGGTTCGACGAATCCGAAGCCCGCCTGGAAGGTGGTGCCCACGGCCAGCAGGAGCAGCAGCGCGGGGACTCGCCATGCGTTGATGGGGCGGGCGGCCCCCTTTGCCGGCGCCAGAGAGAGAACGCGGGGCACGCGATTCGGCCGGAGGAACGCGAAATACCCTAACTCAGAGAGGCGCCAGGCGCCATTGCGATCGGGCTGTCGTCCGGGCGGAACGAGCCCGACCAGGTGAGAGCCGTTCGTCTCGAGGGTCAGCGTACCGTATGCCTCAGCCGCGACACGCACGACCTGGGCGGTGTCCGGCGCGCAGGCGCTCCACGAGATCTCCGGCGAGAAGCACAGGGGGCACTCGAACGCGGCGCTGTGCGCGACGCTGTGCGCGGTTCGGAGGCATTCCTCGCAGGTGACGGTGATGACAGCGTTCGACACCCGCCAGAAGTTCGCTCTCTGGGGCCAGGAGCCTCTCTGGAGCCGATCACGCCAAGAAGGGGAGACCGCCGCTTCGAGCAGGACTGTGCGCAGAGTCTCCGAACTGCCAACCCTGCTCAATGCGCCAGCCCAGACGCGGAACACGCGTTCGCTCGGCGGCGGCGCCAGACTACCAGAGGGAGATCGCCCCGTGATGCCTGCTTCTCGTCCCGTCTCCTCCCCGCGCGCCCTGCGGCCTTCAGTGGCCGCCCTCGCCGTCGCACTCGCCGTAGCGACGCTCGCTTCCTTTCTGACCCAGCCCGCCCACGCCGACAACAAGACCGTTGTGGCCAGCGTGGTCGCCATCGACGGCAAGCTCACCGTCGAGCGACCCGGTGCGGGGAAGTACGCCGCATTCGTGCAGATGCCCGACTATGTGGGCGACGTGCTCAGCACCGACGCCAAATCGGTGGCCGCTCTCGAGTTCGTGGTGGGTGGCAAGATCGGTGTGAACCCGAGCAGCTCGGTGATGATCACCGGGAACCGCAGCGCCAGCGACGGCAGCGGGCACGTGCTCAACGTGAAGAGCGGGGCCATCTGGGCCAAGTTCGACAAGCAGAAGAGCCCGCTGCTCATCAAGACGCCCAGCGCCACCATCGGCATCCGCGGCACCGAGTTCGTGGTGAACAGCGACGACAAGGGCACCACCATCGACGTGTTCGAGGGCAACGTGGCCTACGCGCCCAGCAAGCCGGGTGACGAAACCCCCTTCCTTGCCCCTACGGCCCCTGTTGCGGGGCCTGGGTCACGCGTGTTCATCGACGCCGCGCTGAAGGCCAAGGTCGAGACCTACGACCCGGAGAAGCTGCGCAAGGAAGACGCCGACCGCTACAAAGATCTCGCCACCGCGCTGCAGGCGCTGCGGTTCATCTCGAACATCGCCGGCTTCATCCCAGGCGGGTCGAACCTCTACCCCGCCATCGGATACGCAAACCTGGCCGTCGAGGTCATCGCCAACCCCGAACAGGCGGCCAAGGATTTTGCCGCCAGCCAGATCGAGAGCCGCGTGCCCATGGGCGGCATGCTGGGGGGCATGATTCGCAGCGCCGGCAGCGGCGAGAAGAAAGACCCCGATTTCCCCATCGATCTGAAGCCCTACAACCAGGATGGCGTGAGCCCGAGTGACCTGGCCTTCTCGTGGAAGGCCTTCAAGAACGCGAAGTCCTACGTGGTGCTCGTGAGCCAGAACGAGAGCATGGACCAGGCCAACCTGCAGTGGGCTGCCTCGGTGAAAGACGCGAGCGCGGCCTACCCCAAGGACGGACCGCCCATGCAGGCCGGCGCCAAGTACTTCTGGCGCGTTGTGGCCATGAACGACGAGGGCAAGGCCATCGGAAAGGCCAGTCAGTCATGGTTCACCGTGCCGAGTGACTACAAGCCGGCCGGACAGTAGCCCTCGGTGAGCCGCACCGGAAGTAGACGGTTCGTGATGGGCGGCGCCCGTCGCGGCCGTCTCTTCTTTCTCATGCTGCTCGTTGCGCTGACCGCCCTCAACCATCAGGCGTTCACCCGAACCGACGACGAGCACGCCAGGCTCAGCGGCGCGCTCTACCCCTATGAGCTGCAGGCCTATGACCTGCTCGTGCGATCGCTCGGCACCCAGGCGTGGGACGATCGGCTGCGCATCGTGGGGGTCGACGATACGTCGCTGCAGGAAGACTGCCTCGGACCGTGGCCCTGGAACAGAGGCGTGCAGGCCCGTCTGCTGCAGATTCTCCGCGAGAACGGGGCGGCTACCGCGGGCTTCGACTTCCTCTTCGTCGAGAACCTCGACGCGGGAACCCAGGCCTTTGTCAAAGAGCTCGGTGCCTTTGGCAAGGGCGTACTCTCTTCGAAGCTCGCGCAGACCGGCATGGGCTCCGAGGAGAAAGCCCTGCTTCCGCTCCCGGAGCTGGCGAGAGCAGCTGCCGGGGTGGGCTACATCAACGTGAACACCACCGATGACCTGCACAGCGCAAAGCTGCGGCGAACCACCCTGGCCACACGGGTCGGCAATGGCTGGCAGTACTCGTTCGATCTGCTCGTGTACGCCACATCCCGCGGGCTCACGTCGCGAGACATCTCGGTGGAGGCGAACGGGGTGCGCGTGGGAGCCGAGCTGATTCCCACCAATGAGCGGCAGGAGCTGCTGATCAACTACTACCGCGAGACAGTCACGGATAGCGCCACGGTGGTGCATCTCGCCGACATCCCGTACTGGCGCATGATCGGCGCCCCTCCGCCCGCGGGCTACGTGGGGACGACGGTTGCCCCCTCGCGGGCACTGATCGAGAACGGTGTCTTCCTGATGGGGGTGTGGGACACCACGGTTCTCGGCGATGTGGTCGAGACTCCCGTGGGGCGCTACCCCGGTGTGGCCGTTCATGCCGAGATCATCAACACGATGATGCGCCAGGCGTTCATCCGAGAGTCGCGGCCCTGGGTCGATGCGCTGCTGCTGCTCGTCCTCCCCCTTGCACTCGCATGGATCTTCCAGCGCGTGAACGGCGTCTTCGTTCTGCTGACTGCCTTTGGTGTGATGGGGGGACTGGTGGGTAGCGCCGTCGTCCTCTTCAAGCACGGCTGGTGGATACGCGTCCTCGGTCCCAGCGTCGCCGTGTTCAGCACGGCGCTGCTGGTGGTGATCTACCAGTTCATCCGAAGCCACATGCTGCTGCGCCAGTTCATCACGCCGGAGCTGGCACACGACCTTCTCCTGGCGGAGGGGGCGAACGCACACACCACCGAGCAGGACTGCACCGTCATCTTCAGCGACATCCGCGGCTTCACCACGCTCAACGAGCAGATGCCCCCCACCCGGATGGTCGAGCTGCTCAAGGAGTACCACACCCTCACGGTGCCCATCTACGAGCGGCACGGGGGGCGGTGCCTCGACTACCTGGGTGACGCCCAGATGGTGGTGTACGGCGACCCCATGAGCCTGCGCCGCGCGCGCGAGAAGAACCACGCCGTGGCCGCCCTCACCGCGGGCCTCGAGGTGCACGAAGCCATCGAGGCCATGAACGCGCGGTGGGTCGAGCGGGGTGACCCGCCCTTCGACGTGGGCATCGGCGCGTGCAGCGGCGTGGTCGCCGTTGGCGTGCTCGGGGCCGACACCGCCCATCTGCAGTACACGGTCATCGGTGACGTCACCAACACGGCGGCTCGCGTGCAGGGCCTGAGCCGTGACCTGCGCGCCCCGGTCATCTGCACCCAGAGCACCGCGGACCGCGCGGGCGATCGCCTGGTCACCGAGCGCCTCGAGTCGGTGTCGCTGAAGGGGAAGTCAAAGGACGTCGTCGTCCATCGCGTTCTCGGGGTCTCAGGCGATGCCCGGGGAATCGAGCGGATGCGCGCGGCAACGGCAGATTCGGCGGTGACAGGCTGAGAGGGCAGGGCGCCCACGACGCGCTGCCCCCTCAGAGGTCCATGACCTCGTCGATGCTGAGGTTCCAGAAGAGATAGCGGGCCCATCCCACGCGACTGGCATCGCGCTTCACCATGATCCACGGGATGTAGGCCGGCCGCTTCGGCTTGCGAACGAGCGTCATGTTGGCCTCATCCGGCGTGCGGCTGTTCTTGCGCGTATTGCACAGCGAGCAGGCGCACACGCAGTTCTCCCAGGAGCTCGCCCCGCCGCGGCTTCGGGGGAGAACGTGGTCGATGGTATCTCCCAGGCGGCCGCAGTACTGGCAGGTGTGTTCGTCGCGCAGCAGCACGTTCTTCTTGGTCATCGGGACGTCCTTGTGCGGACGGACGATGTAGTAGAGCATGCGGATGATCGATGGCATCCGGATGCGCAGGCGCGTGCTGCCGATCTCGCGACCGTCGATGGACTCGACGACCTCGGCCTTGCCCTTGTAGATGAGTTTGACGGCACGCTCGAGCGTGGCGACGTTGAGGAACTCGTAGCTGGCATTGAGCACCAGGACGTGGTCGTGAGCGGACACGGCTTCAACGTTTCCTTCTTCCCCCCCACATCGGTTCGCCTGCGGCCGGATCTCCGTGAGGGAAGGTCGCACCGTGGGGAGAGCCCCACAGGCTAAACGTAGCACACGGCCAGCGCTTGCGTCAATCAAGTGCAGCCGCGCCACAACAGGCTTTTCAGTCATCTCGAGACACCCGGTCGGGCTTGACGCCCCCCCATGCCTCTTCTATACTGTCAAAGCCATGAAGCAACCACCCACTCCTCCTGGAATCGCCATCTCATGACCGCACCGGGCGCGCTGGTCGAGTTCTATCACGAGAAGAAGGTCGTCTGCGGCCTCTGCCTGAAGGCCGACAAGAAGAGTCTTCACCTGCTCAACGAGGAGAATCGAGAGATCGGGGTTCCTCCTCAACGGGTGGTTCTGAGCGTGGCGGGCTTCATGAATCCGTCGGCGCTGCGGGAAGACGCCGTGGCGGCGCTGCGCCGGGCAGCAGGGGAGCGCGAGTCGATCAAGGCCGGGATCGCGATCTGCGACCTCTGGGACCTGCTGTGCGATGAGCCCGGGCAGTACAAGGTCGAAGAGCTGGCGTCGACCTGGTTCAGTGGCGCCGTCGCGCCGGAGCAGGTCTCGGGCATGCTGCGAGCCCTCAACGAAGACCGCATCTACTTCGAGCGCAAGAACGACCTCTACGTGGCAAACGCCCGCGAGCGGGTCACCCAGCTGCTCGAGAGCATACAGGCAGAGCAGAACAAGATCATCGAGCGCGAAGCCATCTCGGCGTGGCTGCAGCGCGTCTGGGCGTTGCGCGGGGGCGGTGGGGCCGCATCCATCGCCCGGCCCGACTGCCTTCCCAAGTACCTCGACTGGCTCGAGGATGTGGCCTTGCACGGGCCTGAGTCGAGCCGCTCAAAAGAGATACAGACCGTGCTGACCAAGGCGGGCATCTCTCAGCGCGACGCCGCCTTCCAGGTTCTGGTGAAGGCCGGGGTCTGGTCTGTGCACGAGAACCTCGCGATTCACCGGACCAAGGTCCCCGTCACGTTCTCGGCGGCGCTTCTCGAACAGGCAGCGACCTATCCGGCAAAGATCACCGACGGCGCCTGGCGTCACGATGGCCGGGTCTCGCTCACCGAGCACGCGGCGGTCACCATCGACGACATCCACACCGTGGAGACCGACGACGCCCTGAGCGTGCTCCCGCACGAACGAGGCTGGGAGGTAGGCATCCACATCGCTGATCCGGCCGAGTTCATCGAGCAGGGGAGCCCGCTCGATCGAGAGGCGATGCATCGCGGCACCTCAATCTACTTCCCCGATCAGAAGATTCCCATGCTCCCGCAGGTGATCGGAACCGACGTCTGCTCGCTCGTCGCGGGAGAGGAGCGTCCGGCGCTCTCTGTTCTCGCTGTCCTCGATGACGACGGCGCTGTGCTCGAGACCCGCATCGTCGAGTCGGTGGTGCGCGTCTCCCGCCGTCTCACCTATGACGCCGTCGATGTCGCCCTCAGCGCAGGGACCGACGAGATGCTGAGCCGCCTGCACCATCTGGCCTCGAGCCTTCGCCGCCGCCGCCTCGAAGGAGGCGCGGTGTTCGTGCCGTTTCCCAGCGTCGAGGTGCACGTCGAACGTGGGGAGAGCGGTGAGCCCGAGGTCACGGTTGACCGACAGGAGCACGACACGCCAAGCCAGATCCTGGTCTCAGAGTTCATGATCCTCGGCAACCACGCCGCGGCGAGGTACCTCATCGACAACGGGTTGCCCGGCGTGTATCGCGGCCAGCCTCCGCCCAGCGAGCCCATCACCTACGAGGCCCCGTTCACCGCGCTCGACGGCTTTCGCGTGCGTCGCTTCCTGAAGAAGAGCGAGACGAGCCTCGAACCCATACGTCACTCGGGGCTGGGTCTCGACGCCTACGTCCAGTTCACATCTCCCATCAGGCGCTATCTCGATCTCGCCCTGCACCGACAGATCAAGACGCATCTGCGCCAGGGGCAGCCGGTCTACACCCGGGAGGACATGGAGCGCCTGGCCATGACCTGTGGCGCATGTTCAGAGCAGGCTGATTCGATGGAGCGCAGCCGGAAGTCGTACTGGATCTACCGCCACCTCGAATCCTGCCTCTGGCAGGAGCAGCGCGCAACGGTGCTGCAGGTCTTCCCCGACCGCTACCACGTGCAGCTCACCGACACTCTTGTCGAGGCCGACTGTCCGAGCGTTTCGGGTGCCTCGGTATCGCCGGGCGATCAGATCAGCGTGAAGATCGACATCGTCTTCCCCCGCGACAGCGTGGTGCGCGTCTCCGCCCTCGTCTCCTGACGCCAGACGACCCGCGAAGAGGTCATCCGAGCGGCGGCACGTGCTTGACGATCTGATGGCGCTCGACCTCGAAGCCCAGACCCTTGAGTGCCGTGCCCAGGGTGCGCTCGTTCGAGCGGGTGACCTCTCCCACGAGATACAGCATGCCGCGCTGTGCGGCGAGCTCAACGGCTGCGCGGATGAGGCTGTGCACCACGAAGCGACCCCAGTGCTCTCGCTTCACGGCCACGTCGTGGATCAGGCACTGCCGATCGCCGGTCGACGACTCGACGGAGTGCAGGTCGAGCATGATGTAGCCCAATCGCTCTGCGGTCTCCTCATCGTCGGCAACGAGGATGCGGAAGTCCTTGTCGAGCAGGGTCATCTCGAGCTGAGCCAGGCTCTTGCGGGCGCGCTCCCTGACCACCTGCGGATCGACCCGTCGGGTGTGGGGGATGCCGTGGACCACCATCTCCACCGAGAGCGCGCGCACGAAGGGGATGTCATCGAGGCGAGCCGGTCTCACCCTCGTCTTCAAGTCTCTGACCCCTCTCCACGCGCACGGCGTTCCACGTCGGCGTCACCCGCCTTGCGCGCGAGGCGGCGCATCTCTCCCTGCGCCAGCAGGGTCTGGCCGCTCGCCTGATACAGCGCGATCAGTGCGCGGTGGGCTTCGATGCTCGCGATCGCATGATCGGTGAGCGAGATGGCTTTTCGATAATGGCGGGCCGCTTCCTCGGATCGGTTCGTCGCGCGCAGCGCGTGGGCCAGCTGAAGGTGGTGCGCGCCAATGCCCGGCCCCGTGTCGACGGCACGTCGTGCTGCCGAGACCGCCTCGACTGCCTGACCCGCGCGCAGCAGGGCACGGGAGAGCATCATGCTCATCTGGGCGCACTCCGCTGGCGGCAGCGCGTCTGACAGCAGCAGGCGCTGAAAGGCGAGCGCCGCGTCGTCGAAGTGCTGCGCCAACAGGTGCGCCACGCCCTCCATGTAGAGCGTGAGAGAGGCGTCGAGGGGGTTCTCCTCCCTCGCGCGCGAGAGATGCGAAACCGCTCGCGCCGGATCGCCTCGTCGCAGGAACAGAAAGGCGACATCGAGGGCGCGAGGGGCGTATCTTCCATCGATGGCGGCGGCTTCCGCCGCAAGGCGACGGGCGTCATCAGAGCGGCCGAGATCGCTCGACACGAGCGATTGCTTGAGTCGCGCCGCCGCCGCCAGCCAGGGTTCGCGAGCAGCGGCCTCATACGCCGCGAGGGCGTCCGAGAAGCGCCTCTCGGCGCGGGCCGTGTCGCCCCTGCGCAGGTGTCGCGCCGCAAGAGCCGACGATGGATCGTGGCCGGAGAGCAGGCGCAGGACCAGGTCACCCACGTAGCGATGCTCCAGGGGCATGTATCCACCCTCCACCGAGTAGGCCACGGTGATCATGGCGGCGCGATCGAGGAGGCCGCTGAGCGTTTCGGTGATTACCTCGACATCGGTGAACAGCCCATCATCGTGATCGAGGAAGTAGTCGGCGTCGATGTCGAGCAGCATCGGCTCCTCGATTCGAGGAAGGTTCTCGATGGTGCAGAGCGTGAAGGGGCGTCCGAGAACAGTGCCGCGCACCGTGCCATCGATCAGATGGAAGCTGGCGTGATCCGCGAGGGTGACCTGATACCACTTCTGCAGCTCGACGCGGGTGAACGTGAGGAGATCTGCCTGTCCGGGCAACCACGGCGGAATGACCCAGACGAGGCTCGATACCGTGCCATCGAGAAGTGCGGGGTAGAGATAGTTGCCTCCGTGGTACCCGCCCCATGGCAGGTGCGGATCGGCGCGCAGCCCCCGCAGCGATTCCGGCGTTCTCGCCTGACGCATGGCCTCGATGTGCGCGGGGGTGAGGCCTTCGTCGGAGAGATCGAGATGCGCGTCGAGATGCACGCACGTGATGCCGGCCACGTTGCCCCCACGCCAGGCCGGGTAGGCGTCGCCGTGGTCTTCCATGATGACGCTGCGCTCACCGCTCGTCATGGCGACAGTGGCGCTTCGCCCAGCAGCACAACCGCTCGAAGGGGGCTCCCCACCAGGGTCGGCTTCAGTCGACCGCGAGCACGCGAACCACTGTTGCTCGCGTGAAGCGAACCTCGTCGCCGTCGTGCAGAATGGCTTCTTTGAGACAGATGCTGCGATTCACCATGGAGACGCCGTCTAGAGGGCGCAGCAACAAGCCGCGCTCCGATCGTTCGAGCACGGCGTGGGCCGCCGAGAGGGTTGTGTCCTCCGGGAAGGCGACCTGGTTGGTGGGAGAGGCCCCCACTGTCACGAGTGGCGTTGTGGTGGGATCGATGCGCGAGGCCCCGCCAAGCACGATGCGGGTGCCAGGCGCG
>RGZZ01000098.1 GCA_010028905.1 Pseudomonadota bacterium
GTGGACAAGCGGTCCGGACCCAGGCGCTCGCTGGCTTCTGGTGGTGGGCGACGAAGCGCCCAAGGCCTGGCGGGGGATCCCCCTCGACCTGATGTGGACCACGGGACCGGTGGAGTCGGGACGTGAGGGCCTCACCTTCTACCGGCGCCACGGCGACTGATCGCGCATCTCGCGACGCACGCAAAAAGCGCGCGTTCCTTGAAGAAGCAGGGCCCGCCTGCTACAAATCGTGTCAGAGCCGACCGGACGCCCTCCCGGGCGCGCGCATCGCCAGCAGCGCGAAGACGGTCGGCGAGCTATGAGGGAACATGCCACCTGCAACCCCGACAAGCGAGCCGGTGACACTGCCTGCGCGCTGCATGGTGACGCGGGCCGATGGCCTGTTCTCGTCACGACGGGGCGACCGTGTGCTGGTCGTGGAGCCGCTCACCGCGTCGTGGGCTGTGCTCACGCAGAGAACATGGACCCTTCTCTCGAGCCTCAACCGCCCCACCTCATCCGATGCGCTGATCCGCCGGGCCGTGACCGCGGGGCTCGAAGATGCGGCGGCCCGAGATCTCATCGCATTGCTGCATCGCAAGGGATTCGTGCACCTCGACGGGCGCCCCGCCACCGACCCGCACGCCCTGTGGGCGCGGCCGCCCGAAGTGCCCTCGTTCGTATCGGTGCACGTGGCCGAGGGGTGCAACCTGCGATGCACCTACTGCTACGCCGACGCAGGGGCAGACCTCAATCGCATGCCCCGCGATCTCATGTTCGGGGTGGTCGAGAAATCCATCCGCGAGATTCCCAGCACCATCGATTTCCTCGGGGGCGAGCCGTTCCTTCTGTTCGACGACATCACCGACGTCATCGCGCACGGCAACCGCATCGCAGAGAGCCTGCAGAAGCGGGTCGACTGGCTCATGCAGACGAACGGGACCCTGCTCACCCGAGAGCGCGCCCGATTGCTGGCCACCCTGAACGTGGGCGTGGGGGTGAGCATCGACGGCCCGAAGGCGCTGCACGACAAGTACCGACCCCGCGCCGGCGGCACAGGCTCGTTCGACGAGGTCTTCCGCAACATGCTCGCGGCTCGAGACGAAGGGCTGCGCGTGGCACCCCTGGCGGTGATCCACGAACCCGCGACCTACACAGAGGTCCTCCGCTTCTTCCTCGAGAGCGGCTTCGAGCACATGCGCTTCAACTACTCGAACGTCATGGGGCGGGCCCGTGACGGCCTCGACTTCCCCGCCGACCGCGCCGAGGCGTTTGCGGCAGGCTTCCTCAGCCTCGTGAGGGAAGCCCGCGCCTGGTGCGAGACCCATCAGCGGCGACTGGGCATCGGCGACCTCGACCAGATGATCGCCGTGCTCGCCACGAAGAACCGCGACTACATGTGCATGCGCTCGCCGTGCGGCCTGGGCGACAGCATCATCTCGTTCGGCGTCAACGGCGAGATCTACGCCTGCGAAGAGTTCGAGCGCCACACCAAGGCCACATTCCTCCTCGGCCAGACCAGCGAGATGAGCATCCCGGAGGTCGTGCGATCATCGCCCAACTACCACCTGCTCAAGCAGCGCAAGGTCGAGAACATCCCCAAGTGCTCGCGATGCCATCTGCGCTACATCTGACAAGACCCTGGCCTACTACGGCACGCACATGCGCGAAGATCCGATGTGCCGATACTTCCAGGTCGTTTTCGAGGAACTCATGTGGATGATTGCCGAAGACCCCGCCATGGTGGGATGGCTGGGTCGCCCATGAACCGACACCTCCTGCCCTCAGCCCACCAAGAAGCCCAAGGAGAACGCCCATGACGGTCACCGTGCAGAAGATCACCAATCGGGAGCACAGCCCGCTGCTCCAGGCCTCATCGCTGGTGACGCGAACGCCGAACCTCTATCAGTCGAGGCGCGGCAACCGGGTACTGTTCATCGAGCGCGAATCGGGTTCGTGGCTGATTCTCGGCGACGACCGTCTGCGCCACTTCCTCAAGCTGCAGCGCCCCATGACCGTGCGTGAGTTCCTCAACATCGAGAACGCCATGTCGGTGCGCCAGCGAGAGGCCTTCCTGCTCGAGCTCTACACCATGGGCATGGTGGAGATCGCCGGTCGCTCGTACTTCAACTACGAGAAGATGTGGAAGAAGCCGCAGGCCTATCCCACCTTCCTGTGCCTGCACATGACCGAGAAGTGCAACCTCGCCTGCACCTACTGCCAGGCCGACTCCATGCCCGACGGGGCGCGCATGCCGCTCAAGACCGCCATGAAGGTCGTGGAGCGCCTGCTCACCGAGAACCCGCCAGAGACCTTCACCATCGACTTCCACGGGGGCGAGCCGCTGCTCGAGTACGACAACATGATGAAGGTGGTGCGCCACGCCAAGAAGGTGGCCGAGACCACCGGCAAGCGGCCCGTCTTCATGATGCAGACCAACGGCACGGCGCTCACACCGGAACGCGTGAAGGGACTCATGGACGAAGGGGTGCACGTGGGCATCAGCCTCGACGGCCCAGGAGAGGTGCACGATCGCCAGCGCTTCACCGCCCGTGGCAAGGGGAGCTTCGACCGGGTCTGGGGCAACAGCCAGAAGGCCATGGAGATGGGCCTCAACACCGGCTTCCTGGCTGTGATCCACGACCCCCGCGACTACCTCACCACGTCTCGCTGGTTCCGGGATCAGGGGTTCCGCTCGTACCGCATCAACTACTCGTCGTCCATCGGTCGAGCCCCCAAGGAGCTGCAGTTCCCGGCCGGCCGAGAAGAGGCCTTCGCCCGCTACTGGCTCGAGATGGTTCAAGACGCTCTCGACTGGTCTCGCCAGAACGACGAGCACCTCAACATCTCCGACATCAACAACAAGATCAACAACCTCACCACGAAGAACCGTCCGTTCATGTGCTACCGATCGCCGTGCGGCGTGGGCAACAGCGTGCTCGGGTTCGGCACCGATGGCGGCATCTTCGCCTGCGAGGAGATGGCGAGCCTCGAGTACTTCCGCGTGGGCAACATCCATGACGAGAGCGTCTCGATCAAGGACCTCGTCGACAAGAGCCCAATCTTGCAAGACCTGCAGCGACGCACGGTCGACAACATCCCCAAGTGCAGCACCTGCCACCTCAAGCGCATCTGCAGCGGCGGCTGCACCTCGAAGGTGTTCGCCAAGTACGGCACGGTGTGGCGCGAATCGCCGATGTGCGGGTTCTATCTCATCGTGTACGAGGAGCTCATGTGGATGCTCCACGACAATCCGGACATGATCGAGAACCTGGGATTCGAGGGCCTGAAGTCAGACAAGTTCAAGAACCGACGGAAGGTGGCCGGGCGCAGCACCGGCAACGTTGACGGTTCGGGCGACGCCGCGGGCGAGCTGCTCATCCACGGCACCGACGCCAGCTCCCTCGACGTGTTCGAGATGGTCACCAACTGATCGCATTGCTCCTCTGAGGCACACGCCAGACCGCTGCCCTCGAGCGCCCGCGCCGCAACCACGCTTGTCGCCACGACGACGTTGAGCGCATTTGTGCTCAACCCTGCGATGTTGAGCGCATTTGTGCTCAACCCTGCGATGTTGAGCGCATTTGTGCTCAACTCTGCGACGTTGAGCGCATTTGTGCTCAACCCTGCGACCTTGAGCACATTTGTGCTCAACCCTGCGACCTTGAGCACATTTGTGCTCAACCCTGCGATGTTGAGCGCATTTGTGCTCAACCCTGTGACGTTGAGCGCATTTGTGCTCAACCCTGCGACGTTGAGCACATTTGTGCTCAACCCTGCGACGTTGAGCGCATTTGTGCTCAACCCTGCGACGTTGAGCGCATTTGTGCTCAACCCTGCGACCTTGAGCGCATTTGTGCTCAACCCTGCGACCTTGAGCGCATTTGTGCTCAACCCGCAAGGGGCTTCTCGGTCGAGCGTGGAATCGGCGACCGTGAGAATCGCCATCTACGCCCTCGGTCCTGGACACGAGTGCGCCATGCGCGGAATGGCGCTCGCGCGGTCGCTGCAAGATCAGAGCGGAGCCCCTGGCACCGCCGTGCACTGCCTCCTGCTGGTGACCGAATCCCTGAAGGAGAGGGCGCGCCTGGCTCGGGTTCCCGCTGCCTGCCCGCCACCCATGGCCCATCGAGAAGCAGACATGCTCCTTGACTGGGTGCGCCGATCGCTGCGCGACTTCAAGCCTGACGTCCTGGTGGTCGACACCTGGCCGCTCGGCATGCTCGGCGAGCTCGGCCAGGACCTGGAACAGCTGGCGGCCGTGCGCCTTCTCGTGAGCCCGTGGGTGAATCCGCAGTACTACCTGCGGCCGGACATCGCCCACGCCATCACCACGCGCTACCACGGCTGGCTCGTGTGCGAACCGCTCCACGAGACACTGAACCCTCTTGCTGAGCGCTGCACCCGCGTGGAGCGCATCCCCCCCCTGCTGCTCGTGCGACCCCAGGACGTGCAGGCCTCCACCACCGGACGCCAGACGTTCGGCGTGCATGAGATGGAGCGGGTGGTGCTCGGTCTCGGCGACGGCGATGCAGCGAGCGAGCGAAGCCTTCTCGACGCGATGGTCGCGGCGTCGCGTCAGCCGGGAATGCGGTTCTCGGTGCTCTTCCTCGCCCAGCACCTGCCCGCCACCATCAGCCCCGGCGTGCGGGTGACCTCGGTCTTTCCGGCGGGGGCCTGGCTGCGCACCTGTCCGGTGGCGGTGACGTCAGCGGGCTACGCCTCCTACTACGAGGTGGTGCAGGCCAACGTCCCCGTCGTGTTCCGACCGCAGCCACGGCCCCTCGACCATCAACGCGGACGGGCGCGCGGAGAGCTGGGTCTCGTGCCGTTCGCGCCCCACTCGACGGTCGATGACGATGGGCAGCTGGGCGCCGCCATCCGACCGCTGCTCGAGCGCGAGCTGCGACGCCGCTACGGCCACCGCGGAAGCCTGGCCGATGACGTGGAGGGGCGTGCGCCATCGACCGTCGCAGGAAATACCCCCGCGGAAGCGCTGATGCGCCTCGTGGGATCGCAGGGCCCAGATGAAGGTTGACGCCAAGAGCACGTGTAAGCCACGCGCAGGGAAGGGTCTCGAGAGATGAACGTCGCCGTCTTCGGAACTGGATATGTGGGCCTCGTGACGGGTACCTGCTTTGCCGACTTCGGAGTGAACGTGACCTGTGTCGATGCCGACGCCGACAAGATCAACGCCATCGAGCGCGGCCGCATCCCCTTCTATGAGCCTGGGCTCGAGACCATGGTGGCCAAGAACGTGCGCGAGAAGCGCCTCTCGTTCACCACGGAGGCCGCCCAGACTGTGAGAGACGCCGAGATCATCTTCATCGCGGTGGGGACGCCGCAGACGCCCGAAGGCGGCGCTGATCTGCGCGCCGTCGAGCAGGTCGCCCGCTGCATCGGTCAGAACCTGTCCCGGTACACGGTCATCGTCACCAAGAGCACCGTTCCCGCGGGCACGAACCAGCGCATCCGCGACATCGTGAGCGAGCACGCCGGCCCCGACGCGCATTTCGATGTGGTGGCCAATCCCGAGTTCCTGCGCGAGGGATCGGCCATCGACGATTTCCTCCATCCGGATCGCATCGTCATCGGTACCGACTCAGAACGCGCCGTGGCCCTGCTCACCGATCTCTACAGCCCCCTGCGCCTGGCCGAGACGCCGTTCGTGATCACCGATGTGGTGAGCGCCGAGGTCATCAAGTACGCCTCAAATGCCTTCCTCGCCGTGAAGGTGAGCTTCATCAACGAGCTGGCCCTGCTCTGCGAGAAGATGGACGCCGACGTGCAGCAGGTCGCCAAGGGCATGGGCCTCGACAGCCGCATCAACCCGAAGTTCCTCCAGCCCGGCCCCGGCTACGGCGGGTCCTGCCTTCCCAAGGATGTGAGCGCCTTCGCTGACATGGCGCGAAAGAACGGGCACACGCTGCACCTGGTGGAGGCCGTGGCCGAGGTGAACCGGCGACAGAAAGCCTCCGCCGTAGAGAAGATCATGGACGCCCTGTCTGGCGTGACCTCCCCCCTGGTGGCGGTGGCGGGCCTCTCGTTCAAACCGGAGACCGACGACGTTCGCGAAGCCCCGGCGCTCGAGATCATCCGCGCCCTGCATGAACGGGGAATCCGCTGTCGCGCCTACGATCCGGCCGCTATCGGAAATGCGCGCGCCATCTTGCCGGACATCGAGTACGCGACAGACGTGCACGCCCTGGTCGAAGACGCGGACTGCCTCGTGTTCGTCACCGAATGGAACGCGTTCCGCAAGCTCAACCTCGAGAAGATCAAGTCCGGGATGCGCTCGCCTGTCATTGTCGACCTGCGCAACATCTACGACCCGGAGCAGGTGGCCGCCGCAGGCTTCACCTACCACTCTGTCGGGCGTCGCAGAGCGGCCCCCCAGGCGCAGCCCATCTCCTGAGGCGCCTCTGCCGCGCCGGCTGGCGCACGATCAGGTCGAAAGGCAGAGCGGTCAGCGACCCACCACCGTGACGTCGACGCTCCTCTCGCGCGGTCCCTCGAGCTCGACCAGGAAGATGCTCTGCCATGTGCCGAGCACGGGCCTTCCCCCTGAAACAGCAACCTGGACCGTGGGCCCGAGCAACGCCCCCAGAAGATGCGATTTCGCGTGCTCCGGACCGTCGTGGAGATGGTGGAAGTCGAGATCGGGAACCGCCCGCGCCAGCCAGGCGAGCATGTCTTCCTCCCAACCAGAACCCGCATCGTTGACCACGAGGGCGCAGGTGGTGTGGAGCACTGTCACCAGGGCAATGCCGTGCTCGATCTTTGATTGCCGGATGCGCTCGCGAACCTGCTGGCTGATGTTGATCATCTGACGGCGTGCGGCGGTTGGCACGGAGAACGTGGACATCTTCTCTCTCCTCTGCAGGTCGACAGGCGCGATGACCGCCTCCCGAGCGCTGCCAGCTCGCGGTCTCATGCCGCCTGGCAAGACGGTTCCGCGAGAGCGCGCGGGGCTCCTGGGAAACCAGAGCAAGAGGATCAGGGTCATCTGCCCCGAAACCTCCCCGCGTGATATACGTCCTGCGGCAATGGGAAGGCGGCAGCATCTCGGGGCCCAAGTGGCACCTCGAGCGCAATCGTGTTCCCTACAAGATCATCGAGGCGCACACGTCGCCACAGTACCCCGACCTCAAGAAGGGTGACGCCATCATCGGCCTCGGCGGGCCGCCGAGCGTGTGCAACATGCACGAGCCCGACTACGAGCACGAGTTCGTGCTGTACGAAGCGGGCTTTCTCGGCTATGCCGCCCTGATGGACATCCCCTTCTTCGGCATCTGCCTGTCGCACCAGCTGAAGGCCAAGATGGAGCTCAATCCCGTCGAGCAGCGCACCTACGAGTTCGGGGTGCAGGAGATCACGCTCACCGACAAGGGTCGCGAGCACTGGCTCTTCGACGGTCTCCCCTCGTTCCTGCGCATCTACCAGCATCACCGTGACCACGTCCTCAGCCTCAGCGGCTCAGCCCAGCTCCTGGCAGACTCACCGAACTGCCCGGTCGAGGCCGTGGCGTGGGACGACGTGAGCGTGTCGGTGCAGTGCCATCCGGAGGTTCTGCTGCAAGACATCCCGGACGCCCTCGGCAAGTACCCGAAATCGCTGGCCGCCACCGGTCTCAACGTCGAGCAGATGCTCGATCGGTTGCAGCCGAACTACATGGAGCTGATGATGGGACTGTTCGACAACTTCTTCATCCGCGCAGGCTACCTCAAGCCGCGACGGGTGACTGCGATGTTCGAGCATTGATGGCCTCCGTGATGTCAGACCCCGCTCGCCTGCTCGATGAGAGCGCGGTCCTCCTCGAAGGAGGGAAGGTCCCGGAAGCCCTCGATCTGCTCGCCCAGGCAGCTTCCATCGTGAAGGGAGACGCCGCGCTCGAGGGGCGCATCCACGCTCGCATCGCCCTGGCGCGAGACTACCTCGGCGATCTGGCGGGTGCCGTCGAAGCCACCGAACGCGCCCTGCAGGCGCTCGAGAAGAGCGAAGACCACGATACCCATCTCCTGGCGCGCTACGGTCTCGGACACCGCTACATGCGCATGGGCCGCCTCGACGACGCCCACAGCCAGATCACCCAGGCGCTCGAGCTGGCCCGACGCGTGGGCAACGACTTCCAGCTGGGCAACGCACTCGTCAACCTCGGGAACTTTCACCTCCAGCGCCAGTCGGCTGAAGCGGCGGCAGCGGCCTACGAAGAGGCCCTGTCGGTGTTCGAGCGCCTCGGCGATCCCACCGGTCGCGCGGCCTGCCTGGCTTCGCTGGGGAACGTGCGCCAGAGCCTGCGCGACCTCGACGCGGCACGCGAGCTCTACATCCGCGCCATCGACGCCGGCAGCCGCAGCAGCCACTGGATCATCTGCAACGACGCGCGCGTCAACCTCGCGCGCGTGGTCTACGAGCAAGGCGACATCGTGGCGGCGGCCCGCTGGTTCGAGCAGGCAAGAGACGAGGCGAGGGCCAACGGCCACATCGCAAGGCAGGCCGACACGGCCTTCGACCTGGGACTCATGTGCGAGAACCTGAGCGATCTCGCGCGCGCCGTCGACGCCTACCACGAATGCTGGCAGCTTCGCGCGCGCACCGGCCCGCCGGAGAGCGAAGGCCACGCACTGCGCACCCTCATCGACGCCTGCAGGCGCAGCGCGGAGCCGCAGCGCATCCTCCAGTGGAGAAGCCGCGCGCTGCAGCTCACCCGCCGCAGCGGAGACCGTGCCGCCCTGGCCGAGGTCCTCGACAACGTAGCCACCGCCTGGGCGCTCAGCGGTCGCATCCATCGGGCGCTCGACTACTGGGAGAGCGCTCTCTGCGTCACGCGCGACATTCCTCCACCCAACCGCGCCATCGCGATCCTCGAGAACCTTCGGCGCACCTACGAAGGGCGGGGAAGACCTGACCTCGCCCTCGCCCACATGGCTGATCTGGTGAACGCCTACCGCGAGGCGGGCGATGAGCGCACCATGACGTGGGTCATTCATGACTGGAGCCAGCTGCTGGTGGTGGTGGGCGCCCCTCACGAGGCCCTCGCCCTTGTCGACGAAGGCGAGAGCATCGCGCGCAGACTCGAAGATCGCCTGCTTCAAGGGCTTCTGAGCGGCACTCGCGCCAACGCGCTGCTGGCACAAGGCGATGTGAGCGGGGCGCTCGGCGCCTACCAGCAGTCGCTGTCGCTTCTGGAGGCGTGCGGTGAGCCCAAGGCCACAGCCGTCACCCTGTCAAACATGGCGCTGGCGCACGAAGCGGCCGGAGACACGGTGAAAGCCCACACCTGCAGACGCGACGCGGAGCGGCTCCTCGGCCTGAGCCCGTCTCCCTGATCACAGCGGCGACCGTCGGCGGTCGAGGAAATCTTCGGCCAGCAGCATCTCGACCGCCTCGAGCAGGCTGTCGGCGGCGGGAAACCCCCAAGACTCGCGCTGCGCGCGGTGCCGGCGCACGAGAATGGCGTGGCCGCCAGCAGCCGAGGCCGCCTCGAGATCAGACCGCTTGTCGCCGAGCATCACGCAGCACCCCACCGGCACACCGACCATCTCGGCCGCCTGCAGAACGAGAGACGGCGCGGGCTTGCGGCAGGTACAGCCATCGTCCGGGGCATGCGGGCAGATGAGCCACGGTCCCACCGGACCAACGAGCTCTTCCACCCGCCGGTTCACCGCGTGAACCTGATCGAGGGTGATACGTCCGCGACCCACGCCGCTCTGGTTCGTCACAACAGCCGTCGGCACGCCGAGAGCGCGCAGCACGTCGAGCGCCAGGCGAGCCCCTGGCCTGGCCACGACGAGCGCCGGGTCTGGATTGTACGGTACGTCATCGATGAGGGTGTCATCGCGGTCGAAGAAGACCGCCAACGGCCTGGACATGAACGGCTCCCATCTGCTCGCGCGCACGCTCGCGACGTGACACGCCCGCAGCGGTGCGCACGTGATCAGCGGCTGCTTCCCTCCTTCGTCACAGGGGCCGCCATCTCTTGGTTCACCTCAGCCTGAGCCCGCTCCAGCCGCACGCGCAGGTCGGTCATGGCGCCCCCGATGTCGCGCATCAGCCGTCGGCCGCAGACCCCTCGACAGCTCGGGAAGAGCGTGCTCTCCTCCTCACGCATGTGGTGGCGCACCAGCTCCATGAGCACCGTGAGACGCGCATTGAAGCGCGCATCAGCCAGGGGCAGGTCGCGCAGATCAGCCATCAGTCCACGCGCGACACGGTGCTCTTCGAGCGACTGCTGCACATGCGCCGCCCGATCTCCCAGCGCCTGGCGCATGGCCGGATAGAACAGCTGCTCCTCGACCGCGCCGTGCACAGCGAGCAGGTCGATGGTCTCACGCACCACAACGGGAAGCTCGAGTGCGGGCTGCTCCCCGTGCATGAGCTTCTCGCAGCGCTTGAACAGCGCCTCGATCTGCCGGTGATCACGGCGCAGGAGCACAAGGGCGTCGAGGCTCTTGGCATTGGCATTCATGCGAGGGCACCTCCGAGAGATGGGGGAAGGTCTCCCCCTGGGGTCGTACCCGCCCGACGAGCCCTGCGAAACCGCGCGCCCGTGGCTGGGCGAGCACGCGCGGGAAAGCGGGGGGAGATGCGTCGTACATCTTCGTGTGCGAAGCCTGACATTCAGCATGATGTGTCTCTGGTTGATGCTCTCGGCCCAGGTGCGCGCCGCGCCTTCCGATGAAGCCGACATCGCCGCCATCATGGGCCGCATGAACGGTGCCGCCGCGGCCGACATCCGTGTTCGAGGAGACTGGGCGCTGGCCGACAAGATCGTCTGCGAGGGCGCGACGAAGAAGAAGGTCGCAGTCATCGTCCTGTGCCGCGGGCTCGACGGCTTCGAGGTGAAAGCCGAGCTCCTCGGAGCGGGGAGCCCCACAGAGGAAGCCCTGCTCTACCACGATGTCGACGAATCGGTGGCCAACCGGCTCATCCCGCGCGCGCAGCGCGACGAGATGCGTCCCATCGTGGCGCTCCTGCGCAAGATGAAGCCGGCGGTCTATCCGGAGGGCGTTCTGCTGGAGACCCTGGCGACCCATGACGGGTGGGCATTGTGCGGTTACCGTGAGCGGGCATCGATCAAGCGCTCGGACACCCTTCACCAGGCCCTGCTGCGACGAACCTCAGGGGCCTGGCATCTGGTCGAAGACGCAACCGGGCGCGTCGATGCAGGCGTGTACGGAGTTCCCATGCAAACGCGGCGGGTGCTCGAGGGAGAGAGATGACGCGGCAGCCGCGCGCTCTCCGCGCAGCCGCAAAGGGCCGTGGGCGTGGGTTTCGCGCGTCCCCTCGAGGCGATCACACCCCGCGCAGGTATTGCCATGCGCAATCTGGTTGTGATATACTGCGCGAAAGTTGGACGTGATGGTGCTCTGAGCAGGCAGATACGCAGGCCCGGCAGCGCCGCCTTCCAAGAGGAACAGACAAAAAAACACCACACGCAGACGGGGGAATCTTCCTTGGAAATCGTGCCAGCACCGGATGAGACTTTCGAAGCGACGCTGCGTCGCTTCAAGCGCAGCGTGGCCCAGTCGGGCATCCTGCGCGAGGCGAAGCGCCGCGAGCATCACATGTCTACGCGTGACAAGAAGCGCCTGAAGTCAGCCGAAGCCGCAAAGAAGCGGCGTCGTCGCCAGTAGGGTCACATCGTCCGCTCGTCGGCATCACGCCAGACGGCGGAACGACCCTCCTTCCGAAACTGCAGGTCAAATGAGCGCGGGCTTAGGTCCGCGCTTGTTGTCTTTCCCAAGATTCAAACCTCGGGTGCTTCGGTGTAGAACTCGACGAGATATCCATCCGGGTCAGCCACCGTGCAACCGTAGTAGCCAGCGCTCTCGGTCACGGGATTGCCGAATCCACCGCTGGCATCGACGTGCGCGCGCCATCGCCTCACCGCCACACGGTCGTCGAGATGAACCCCCAGGCGGAACTGACGCGCCCGAAGCGGGGTGCCCGACACCAGACGAAGGCCCTGCGCCACGATTCGCAGGCCGAGCATCCGCCGATACCAGCGCGCGCTCCGGTCGACGTCGGCCACTTCCAGCTGGAGGTCATTGAGCCGCTCGAGCTTCATGCCGCCCGCTTTCGCGCCGCTGGCCGGTGAGCCCTTCCCGCAGGCGGCTGCGTGCGTCGCGGGGCGGCAGGCGTGCCAGACCCTCACCGAACCGCCCGACAGGAGGCCTTCTGACGGGTCCCGAACCAACAACGACCCGTACCCGCAAGCGGGGCTCCCGCAGCGGCTCGCAAAGCGCTCCCCCGTGTCTCCGAGCGCGCGACGAGGGGTCGACATCGCATCCAACAGAGCGGAGAGGCGGTCCCCGGCCATCCAGCTGATCAATGTGGGCTATGGCAATTTCATCAGCGCCGACAAGGTCATCGCCATCGTCGATGCCGACTCGGCTCCCGTAAAGCGCGCCGTGCTCGACGCCCGCAAGAAGGGGAGCCTCGTAGACGCCACCGTGGGGCACAAGACCCGCACCGTTCTGGTGATGAGCTCTGGTCACCTGGTTCTGTCGGCCAAGACCACGGAGACCGTTGCCGCGAACTTCGCACCCGCCGCAGAGGGGCGAAAGGCACGTGCCGAGGGTGAGACACGCGGCCGGCGCGCGGTGAGCAGCGGCGCGCTGGAAGGCGAAGCGCCATGACCGACGTCCATCCCGGCCTGATGTTCGTCATCTCGGGCCCGTCCGGCGCAGGCAAGAGCACGGTTCTCGCCCGTGTACTCGGCGCTCTCGGCGATCTGCAGTTCTCGGTCTCCGCCACGACCCGTGACCCCCGCCCCGGCGAGGTCGACGGCACCGACTACTACTATGTCACCCACGACCGATTCTCCGAGATGATCCGGGAAGACGACCTGCTCGAGTGGGCGGAGGTCCACGGGCAGTTCTATGGAACGCCTGCAGAGTTCGTGCGCGCGCATCTCCGCGGAGGCTGCGACGTGGTGCTCGACCTCGACGTGCAAGGTGCGCGAAAGGTGCGCGAGCGATTCCATGGCGCCATCTTCATCTTCCTGGCCCCCCCCTCGATGGAGGAGCTCTCGAAGCGGCTGCACGGCAGGCACACCGAGAACGAGGAGCGCATCAAGCGCCGCCTCGCCAATGCGCAGTACGAGCTGGCGGCCATTCACGAGTACGACTACCTCGTCGTGAACGATCACGTATCAGGGGCTGCACTGGCGCTGCAGTCGATCATCGAGGCTGAACGGGCACGCGTGCATCGCGTCATCGACCGATGGCCGCAGCTGCTCGAGGCGACCCGAGCAAGCGCCGAACACGACACGAACAGCGGAGGCGGTGGATGAGGCTCTTCAT
>RGZZ01000099.1 GCA_010028905.1 Pseudomonadota bacterium
GCAGTGGCGCCGCTGCCCGACGAGAGCGGAGGCAGGCGACTCGTGGCCTGGGTGGTGGCCTCGGTTGCGACGTGCGCATCGCTGCCGACGTGGATGGCCGAACGCGTGCCCGCCTTCCTCGTGCCTTCTGCGTTCATCGCCCTCGACACGCTGCCGCTCACCGCCAACGGCAAGGTGGATCTGCGCGCGCTGCCTTCCGCAACGATGGCGCCTGCGCCACGTCACGTCGCTCCGCGAGACGACCTCGAGCGCTCCCTGGTGGAGATCTGGGAGACCGTGCTCGACGTGACCCCCATCGGGGTGACCGATGGCTTCTTCGACCTCGGCGGGCACTCGCTGTCGGGCGCCCGCGTCGTGGCGCACATCGAGCAACACCTCGGCTGTCGAATCTCGCTGACCACGCTCTTCGAGGCCCAGACCATTTCGCGTGTAGCCGCAGCGATCCGGGGAGACTCGGTTGCGACCCCCCCCGACACCATCGTGCCCCTCGAGGTGCACGAAGACGGCACGCCCATGTACTGGGTCCACTCGCTGGGCGGAGACGCGGGGGGCGGCTTCTTCTACTACCGACCGGTGTCCCGGCGCATGGCGCCAGAGCACTCAAGCTTTGGCGTCCGCGCGCCGAAGCGGTCGTTCGACCGCATCGCACCCATGGCCGAAGCCTACGTCAACGCCCTGCTCGCCGTTCACCCTGGCGGTCCGCTGAACATCGGAGGCTTCTGCTTCGGCGGCATCGTGGCATACGAGATGGGGCGCCTGCTGCGCGCGCGAGGCTGCGAGATGGGGGTCGTGGTGCTGGTGGACACGGCACGCCCCGACCACGCCACAGAGGGGAAGCCTTCTCTGGGCAGGCGTGCTGCCCGCCACGTGCGCACACTTGCCGCCATGACCTGGGGCCAGCGCTGGCGCACGGCGAAAAAAAAGGTGCGCAGCTTGATCAGAAAGGTGAAGAGCCCCTCAGACAGCAGATCGAGCCACCTCGTTCCCCTCGAGGACGCCATGGATCTCAGCGCCTACCCGCCAGACTACATCGACGCCGCGAAACGTCACTGGGAAGCCCTGCAGCGCTACGCGCCAGGCCGCTACGACGGCCGCGTGCTGCTATTCTGCGAAGACGGCGACGACGCGACGATAGACGGCTGGAGGCGCCTCATCGACGGCCCCCTCGAGGTCCACCCCATGTCGTGCCCGCACGACGCCATGATGGAAGCGCCCAACGCTGCGCGCATCGCCGAAGTGCTGCGCGCGGCGCTGAGGGGCAACGGCAGAGGCTGAGGGGCAACGGCAGAGGCTGAGGGGCCTCGCTTCGTCGATTGTTCGGATTCTTCTTGCCGAACAGCGCTGAGCAGAAGCTGTAGTGAAGCCGATGCTCATCATTCGGCTGGAATCAGGCCCGAACAGATTTCGAGGAACTCATTTCGAGAATCTCGAAATGTACAACCAGCAGCACAGAACACCCCGTGCGCCGCACGCCAAAACCGGCAGTGAGGCCTTGCCATGAACACGATCCACGCGATGCAACCGCGCCCTCCCGTCAGCGACGAAGAGCTTGCACGAAGCCGATTCCACGCTGATGAAGCCTACGACCCGGCCATCCTTGGGCAGGTCGTGAACACCGCGGGCGTGCGGGTTCTCGTGTACGACGAGTTTGCGGTGTACGACATCCACGCGCATCTGCTGCACGCGGGCAAAGGGCTGTCAGAAGACGAGATCAGCGCGCTGGTCGAAGAATCAGAAGACATCATCAGCTACAACGACCAACCCGAGATCAACTGGCCCCATCGGTGGGTTCTCGTGGCCGAGTGCGCCGAAGACGACCTGCCCAAGACCCCTGAAGAAGCGGAAGACCAAGAGGGGCTGTGCTGGCTGCGTCTTGATGACATATGCTACGTACGCGACCAGGAGAGCCTTGATTGGGAGGGATATGCCCGCACCCAGCTGCTCGACGGAGATGACGAAGAAGAATACGACGACGAAGAAGAAGCGCACGAAGACGACGAGCCCGCCTGACGCTGCTCGCGTTGACGGGCTCGATTCACACAGCGCATCGTGGCGACGTCGATCAGACTGCTACGAAGAGACGTTGCTCGGCGTCGAGCGAGATGCCCTGAGGGGAGGCCGGGCTGCCATCGTGGGTGATGGCGATGCGCTCGATGGAACCGGTGCCAGCATTGAACAAGATCACCTGTGCCGTGGCAGGATCACTCACGTACACCGTGCCGTCGGTCGCCACCTCGACGTCGTACGGGTACGACAGCACTTCGACCCCACCGATGCCGCGAAGATAAGCGCCGCGCAGCGTGTAGACCTGCACGCGGCCGTTGCCCGTGTCGACCACATAGACCTCTTGCTCGATGACGGCCACGCCCATGGGGCCGTTCAGATTGGAACCCGTCAGACCGAAGCCACCGAACGAGAACTTGAACTCCCCGTTCAGGCTGAAGGCCTGCACGCGGTGTGCGGCGGCGTCAGACACGTACAGACAGTCGTTCGACCCCACGTCGATGCAGTTGGGCGACAGGAACTGGCCGTCACCGGTGCCATACGTGCCGAACTGCCCGACCGCAACCCCGTCAGCGTCGAGGATCTGCACCCGCGCGTTGCCCGCGTCGACCACATAGATGTAGCCATTCGGCGCGTAGACGAGATCGCTCGGACCGTTGAACCGGCCAAGCTGGGTGCCCTGGCCCCCCGTCGTCCATCTCCTGTCACCGTGGGCCTCCTTGGCGAAGAGCGTGTTCGCGGACTCATCAATGCCGAACAGGGTTCCCGTGCCGTTGAACGTGAAGGCGTCGACGCGAGACGTGACAATCGGAGCGCCCCCCGCCACCGCGGCATCGGTTCCGAGCAGCGGCGAGCCCGTGGCCGACAAGCCGCTTGCGCTACCGCCTCCGCAGCCCGCCTGGGTGAGCACAACCAGACCCAGGGAAGCGGAAGCCACTGACAGAAATTCGCGCCGTCTCATGCGTTCAGACCTCCAGCGTGTATGCGGTCTGGAGTTCCCCGTCGAACGCCGCCCCCCTGCCGCCCCGAGGCGCTAACATGAAAAGAAGTCGACGCTCGTGCAGGGAATCGGCACGTTGAAGCCGCAATGACCTGTGCAGCAGCGCTCTCCCCGCGTCGTGGTGCCCGTCCGAACGGGCAAGAAGGGCCGCAGACGAGATCGCGCACCGAAGTGAAGGGCGACAGGTACGCATGGCTGATTGCTTCTTAGGCGAAGTCCAGATATTCGCAGGCAACTTCGCGCCCGCCGGCTGGGCTTTGTGCCAAGGCCAGCTGCTGAGCATCGCTCAATACGACGCGCTTTACAATCTCATCGGCACCACCTATGGGGGAGACGGCGTGAGCACGTTCGCGCTCCCCGACCTGCGCGGGCGGCTCGTGCTGCACGCCGGAGGACAGGGCGGCTCGAAGTACGCCACGGGTCAGACAGGGGGCAGCGCCACCCAGACCCTCACCGCCGCCAACCTCCCGCCCCACACGCACGCGTTGCAGGCAAGCTCGGCCGCGGGCACGCAAGCCTCACCCACCAATGCCTACCCCGCGGCCGGCCAGAGCTACGCCACCACGGCCACAGCCACAATGGCGGCCGACACGGTGGGGTCGACGGGTGGCAGCCAGCCGTTCTCGGTGCAGCAGCCCTTCGTCGGCATCAACTACATCATCTCGCTCTCCGGAATCTACCCCGCCCAATCTTGAACTGTGGAGGTGTGCCATCGTGGCTGACGCGTTCCTGGGCTCCCTGAAGATCGTATCGTTCAAATTCGCCCCCCGCGGTTGGGCCCTCTGCAACGGCGCAACCATGCCCATCAACCAGAACCAGGCGCTGTACTCCCTGCTCGAAATCACCTACGGTGGCAACGGTGTCAACACATTCAACCTGCCAGACCTGCGAGCTCGCGTGCCCATCCATCAAGGGCAGTCCCCGAGCAGCGGAACACAGTACGTCATGGGCCAGCAACAAGGCGCAGAGCAGGTGACATTGACGCAGGCAACCATGCCGATGCACGTTCACGCCGTGAACGCGACGACCACCACCGACACCACAGGCTCGTCGGTGGGCAACCACTTCGCGGCGGGCGGCACTGCCTACGCCACCAGCACCGATGCCTCGATCCTGGCAACCGACGCGGTCGGTCTCGGTCCAGGCAACAACACTCCCGTCGACATCCGGCAGCCGTTCGTCGCCATGAACTACGTCATCGCCCTGCAGGGCATCTACCCCTCGCGGGGCTGACGAAAAGCGAGCAGGAGAGAATCACATGGAGAGCTTCATCGGCGCAATCACCCTCTGCGGCTTCAACTTCGCCCCACGCGGCTACGCCACGTGCAACGGTCAGATCTTGCCGATCCAGCAGAACACCGCATTGTTCTCGCTGATCGGAACCTACTATGGGGGCAACGGCATGCAGAACTTCGCCCTGCCCAACCTGGCGGGACAGACGGTGATCATGCCAGACGGCAACCAGGTACCCTACATCGGTGAGATCGGGGGTACCGAGGCCAGAACCCTGCTTCTCCCCAATCTCCCTCCCCACACCCATACCATCGCGGCAAGCAGCAACACAGGCGCAAGCGGGCCGGTGGCACACTACCCCGGGGGCAGCGGCAGCTACGACGCGGCCGCAGCCAACACGACCATGGCGCCTCTCGCCCTCGCACCCGCCGGCCAGAACCTCCCCATATCGCTCATGAAGCCATACACCGTGATGAACTTCGTCATTGCGCTGTACGGCATCTTCCCTCCGCGCAGTTGACGCAGCGCCCTGCCCGCGAATCCGATGGCGCGTTCCTGCGCCAGCTGTACGAAGACGTGCGCGCCCGCGACATCGCCGCGTGGGGCCCCATGGCCGAGACCCTGGTCCCCATGCAGCTGCGTGCCCAGGAAGGGTCGTACCGCGCCCAGTTCCCCGACGCCGACCACCGCATCATCGAATGCGACGGAGTCGCGGTGGGGCGATGCATCGTGTGGCGCTCAGCCCACGAGATTCGGGTCGTCGACGTCGCCCTGCTCGCCGCCCACCGCGGACGCGGCCTTGGCACGGCGGTGCTGACCCCCCTCTGCGACGAGGCCCGGCAGACAGGCAGACCGCTGCGGCTGCACGTCGACGCAATGAACGAAGCCGCCCGTCGTCTCTATGAGCGTCTGGGCCTGCGGGTCACCGAGCTGGTCGGTGTGCAGTGGGCCATGAGCCTCGACCCAGTCACGCAGGCCAGCCCCACCCTATCCCCCTGAGAGAGAAGCCCCGTGGAGATCAACTCGCGCCTCACCCTCGAGACGTTCCAGCAGAACCTGAACACCACGTTCCGCGCCTACCTGAAAGACGCTGACGCCATCGACCTTACGCTGGTGGGCGCCCGACACATCAAGCGCGATTCGCTGCAAGACATCTTCTCGGTGGCGTTCCGCGGGCCAGCCGATCGCGCCCTCGAACAGGGCACCTACCAGCTCGACCACACGCGTATGGGGGCCTTCCAGATCTTCGTCGTGCCCTACAAGAATGATCAAGGCTTCGTCTTCTACGAGGCCACCTTCAACCGGCTGCTGCGCCCGCTGCGCATCGACTGACATCGCCCCTCGGAGGCCTCTGGCACGCCCCCGACTGCGTCTGCGCCATGCCACACGATCGACCCCCCCTTTTTGAAAAACCCTTCGCGCCTGGGCCTGCAAATCTCGGCAGCACACGTGTCCAACCTGTCACGAAAAGGAAGTTCGGAACAGGAGGACAACCGCAATGATTGGCGGCGGCATGCAGAATGGGGCGGCTCTTGCGCAGCTCCAGAACAACGATTTCTTTCAGGCGCTCTACCTCAAAGATCACGGCTTTCACGCCACACCCAACAAACCTGGCGCTCCCCGTCAGAGCCTCACCGAGTCGTTTGCGCACGGCTATCCCCACACCTCAGACGGCATCTCGCTCTCTCGTGCGGCCCTGCAGATTGCGCAGCAGCAGCGCCAGGAGATGGAGCGATACAGCGGCGGCCCCGTGAGATGGTGCAACGCCCCCAAGCCGTCATCGGTCTACCGATGGGCCCAGCAGCCCAACCACAACCGGGGCAGCGCGTACTTCGCGGAGGGCCAGTGGCTCAACCCTCGTAATCGATGGCACATCGGCCTCTGACCGGCCCGTGCGCGGAATGCGCTACGGCCCCGACAGCCGATCGGCATACCCCGTGAGCTCGACGTAGCCGTTGCCGTTGACGCGGCCATCGGCCGAGGTGATCTTCACCGCCCCCTCCCAGTAGCGAAACGCCCCCTGGAGCTCTTGGTCGGCAGCGAGGGGCTCGACGCGCAGGTCGAGCCCCTCGCTGGGGATGCGCACCCGCCACGACGACGGGTAGGCCGTCTTGCTGTGAGGGCTGCGCCAGGTTGATGTGACGTCGACCTGCACGTCGGCGAGGCGCAGCGGCTTGACCCCGTTCACGGTCATGACGCTGCCGCTCGAGTTGGGGTCGAGGGTGCTGTCACGCCGCCGCATGTGGTAGAGCATGATGTCGCGCCCATCGGAGAGCTGCAGGGCGAACCAGTCCCACCCCACTTCGTCCTTGCTCAGGGCTGAGGTGCTCCACTCGCGGTCGAGCCAGCTCTGACCCGAGACCGAGACGACACGCCCCGCCGATCTCACCGTGCCCGTGGTGCGCAGTCGCGGAATGGAGTAGTAGTACGATGCGTTGGCCGGATCGACGCTCTTGTGCGACAGGCCGTGATCTCCCTGGGCCACCACCTCACGCTCTGGGGTGACCACCAGGTCGATGGAGGCCTCTGGCGTGTCGGCCCGCAGATGGGCGCCATCGCCCTCCGCGCGCATCGACCACGACTCGACCCAGGCGTCGAAGGCCGCCCCTCCGCCGCGGGCCGCCGACCGCGCCCCCGCAAGACCCGCGGCGCCGCGGCTCCAGCGCTCATCGCTGACAAACGCCCCGCGCCGAACGTCGGTGAGCGCGAAGTGCGCGAAATAGACCTGCGAGGCCCCCCACGATGATGGGCGCTTCTGCGCATGCGGCGTGAGGGCGCGCCTGAACACCGTGAGCTGGTATCCATAGTGCCCTCCGTCATCACCGTCGAGATTGCCCGTGTAGTACCACCACTCGGTCTGATACGCAGGGTGAGGCCCGGCGTCTTCCGGGAACACAAAGGGTCGTGGGCGCAGCGCCCGCGCAAAGCCCTCGGTGCCCGCCCCGCCAGACAGCGCATCGGTGACGCTGGCGCCGTTCGCCGTGGCGGCCGACCCGCTGCCCCCTGCAAGCCACACACGCGCGAGCACGCCCCCTACCACGAGCATCACCAGAAACAGCAAGCCTCGTCGCACGCGCATCACTCGCTCCTCAGGGCCTCGGCCGGCGCCACACGCGAGAACCGCCAGGCCGGGTAGATGCCGGCCAGCAGACCAGCAGCCACGGCGATGACGAACGCCGACAGGTAATACTCAAACCGAGGAACGAACGCCATGGTCCACCCGAACGATCGCGGATTCACCACGTGCACCAGGGTATAGGCCAGCAGGGTTCCCACGGGCAGGGCGAGCACGCCCGCCGCAGCCCCCATGAGCCCCGTCTCGATGACGATGGCGCGGGCCAGCTGGTTCACCGTCATGCCCACCGCGCGAAGCACCCCCATCTCGCGGCGTCGCTCGAGCTGCAGCGCCATGAGCGTGCTGAGCACGCCGATGAAGGCCACCAGCATCACCAGCGCGCGCAGCGCGTGGGTGATGGCAAAGGTTCGGTCGAAGATAGAGAGCGCGGTGGCGCGCAGGGTGCGGTTCGACATGATGTCGAGGGCGATGCGCTGGGCGAAGCGCGCCCGCAGCGTGTTGGCGAAGGGCTCCACGTCAACGCCCGACCGCAGGTACACCGCAATCGACGAGATCTGATCGTCGTGCCAGCCCGCGCGGTAGACAGGCCCCGCCATCGAGATCGACCCGCGCTCGGTCCCGTAATCGTAGTAGATCCCCGAGATGGGGAACGACCGCGGCCCATCTTGGGTCGGCAGCGTGATGGCCTGGCCCGGCACGTGACGTATGCCGTGACGATAGGCGAAGGGCTCTGACACGATGACGGCCCCCTGCGCAATGGCACGGCGCACGTCGTCGAGGCTGCCGTCGGTGTAGATGAACTGTCGGTGCGCCACCACGTCACCGTCGACGGCCAGGCAGAACACGAGACCGTAGTCCGGCGTGTCGAGCTTCGTGAGCCGGGCGGTGTCTACGTGATCGACCGGCGCCAGCGCGGCGATCTCACGCGCCACCGCGCGCTCGAGGCTGTCGGAGCGCGAAGCCGTGCCCGCGGGGGTCGAGACGAAGATGTCGGCCTGCAGCGTCACGCCCAGCCAGTCATCGACCGTGCGCCGGAAGCTGCCCACCATCACGTCGAGCCCCACGATGATCGACACCGCCACCATGAGCGCTGCCACCGCCACCGCCGAGCGCGACAGCGATCTCACAACGGCGCGCGACGCCAGCCGCCCCGCAACTCCACCGAAGACGCGTGCCACGGGCCCTGCCAGCTTCATCAGCCCCATGGTTGCCAGGGGGACGAGCAGCGCCGCGCCGATGAACTCGAGCAATATGGCGGCAAACGCAACGTCGACCCGACGCGAGGGCACCGCGAGAATGACCTGGCCGCTCACGAACAGCAGCACGCCCAACGCGCTCACCCACGGCACGGCGCGCCCCACGCGGGCCTCGAGCACCGAACGGCGCAATCCCCCGGCGGGAGGCACGGCGGCAGCCTCCCAGGCCGGCACCACCGCCGATACAAGCGCGGCCCCAACCCCCACGACGAAGCCCTTGATCAGGGTGAACGGCTCGATGGCGGTGTCGGTCACCGTGAGCACGAAGTACAGATCATTGATGGTGCGCGTCACGAGCCGCACCGCCCCCTGCCCGAGCAGCACGCCGAGCCCCAGCCCCAGCAGAGACGCCACGACCCCGAGCGTGAGCGTCTCGGCCATCACCGCCGCGAACAGCTGCTCACGGGTGACCCCGAGGGCACGCAACGTGGCAAAAACACCCCGTCGCTGCACCACGAAGAACGTCACCGTGTTGAACACGAGAAACGCCCCCACCACGAGCGTGAGCAGGCTCACCGCGAAGAGATTGAGCTCGAACGACGCGGTGAGCTGCTCGAGCGATTGCCCGCGCTTTCGCACGGGCTCGATTCGCACCCCCGCGGGAAGCGCCGCCTCGACCCGCCGCAGCACATCGGCATGGTCGTTATCGATGAGGAGATCGATGTGCGAGAGTCTCTCCGGGGTGTCGAACACCTCCTGCGCGGTGGCGATGTCGGCGATGAGCAGTCCGCTGAGCGCGCGCGCCGCCGAAGCGTCGGTGGGCTTGAGAAGGCCCGCCACCGTCAGACGCACCCGTCGACCGCCGCGCGTCACCTCGAGCGGCTGCCCGACGGTGACGCCGAACTGACGCGCCAGGTCGGCCGAGATCAGCACCGCGCCAGGATGGGTGAGGAACGCCGTGAGGTCACCGAGGGGGGCGTCGTGGCTGCCCGTCTGATCGAGCAGATAGCTGCGGAACGCCCCATCGGCAAACGGGTCGACCCCGAGCAGACGCATCATGCGCCCATCAAGCGACACCGCCTCGACGTAGTCCTCGATGACAGGCGCGCATTCGCGAACCCCGAGGTCGACCCGCAGACGGCGGTACAGATCGGCGTCCACGCCCGTTCCCGACCCCACGACCTGATGGGTGGCCTTCCCGGCAAGACTGGCCACGGTGAGGCGAAACGAGCTGCGAACCGATGCATTGGCGATGTCGATGGCCACCACCACGGCCACCCCGATGGCGATGCCCAGCAGCATGAGCGCGGCCTGCAGGCGATGGCCTGCGAGGTGGCGCAGGCCCACGCGCACGAGACGGCCGATCACGGGACGTAGGGCTCGAGGTGCCCGTCGTGCACGGTATACACCGCGTCAGCCAACGCCACGACATCAAGGCTGTGGGTGGCCATGACGAGGGTCTTGCCCGACTCGCGCGTGAGCTTGAGCAGCAGCTCGAGCACCTGGTGCCCGGTCTGCTCATCGAGATTGCCGGTGGGTTCGTCGGCCAGAACGAGGTCCGGATCGTGGGCAAGCGCGCGGGCGATGGCCACGCGCTGCTGCTCTCCGCCGCTGAGTCGGTCGGGCATGGCGTGCGCGCGGTGGCCGAGACCCACGCCCTCGAGCATGCGCTGCCCCGCCTCGCGCGCCTGGTCGACCGGGCGCCCCGCCAGCTCGAGGGGCAGCGTGACGTTCTCGAGCACCGTGAGCGTCGAGATGAGGTTGAAGAACTGGAAGACGATGCCCACGCGATCACGGCGGAAGAGCGTGCGCTCGCGCTCGGGAAGCGCGGTGATCACCGTGTCGCCGATGCGCACGGAACCTGCGTCTGGCGCGTCGATTCCGCTGAGCAGGTTGAGCAGGGTGCTCTTGCCCGAACCGCTCTTCCCGAGAAGCAGGGTGAAGCCCCCTCCACGGAACGTGCAGGTCGCACCACGCAGGATGGGGTGGCGCTCTCCCCCCTCGTCGTACGAGCGGGTGAGGCCCTCGATGTGCACCGGAACAGCCGTCGAGCTCACCCGCGCAGGTTCGCTGCCCGCAGCCCAACAGCCTCCCTGTCATCGTGCCTCTCCCCACCCCTGAAAAGCCGGTGACATGTTCACAAATCCGGACTTGGACCGGGCGGTCCGGCCGCTTAGAATGAGGGCACTTGTTAAAGAAACGTCAATTCGCGCACGGCGTCACCGCCCAACATCATCCAAGCTCAGTTCAACGGGTGGGGCGCCGCGACGATACACCTGAAAGGGGTCCCGAATCGTGATCACCAATGACATCCGTAGCCTCAGCGTCGCGCAGTCCACCCCCCAGACCCGCAGCGCAAACGCCGCGGCCGCTGCGCCGGTCGCCGCGGAACCAACCGACTGCGCCACCCTCAGCGCCACCCCCGCCGCCGAGAAGGCAGCCCCAGCCGCAGCCACCAAGGCCGACGTTGCAGCGCCGGGCAAGCCCGAGTACATGCCTGGGCAGGTGATCGTGAAGTTCGACCGCTCGATGACGAAGAGCGCGGTGGAGAGCCTCGTCAGCCGTCAGGGGCTTACGACGATGAAGCGCTTCGCCATTCCCGAGCAGATGCAGAAGTCGTTCGGCGGTGAGCTCTACCAGTTCAAGGTGCGCGCAGGCGAGACCGTCGAAGATGCCATCAAGCGCATCTCGGGTCAGCCCGGTGTCGCCTATGTCGAGCCCAACTACAAGATCCACATCGACGACCCGAAGACCTCGAGCGACGCCCAGCTCACGAAGTCGCTTCAGGGCGCGCAGCCCGGCAGCGCCGAGGTGGTGCCCAACGACCTCGACTCCCGACTCTGGGGCATTCGCAACAAGGGCCAGAACGGCGGCACCGCGGGCGTCGACGTCGGCGCCGTGGGTGCGTGGAGCAGCACCACCGGAAAGCCGAACGGCCAGGGTGCGCTCATCACCATCATCGACACGGGCCTCGACTACACCCACCCCGACCTCGCCGCCAATGTGTGGACCAACCCGAACGAGATCCCGGGAGACGGCATCGACAACGACAACGACGGGTACGTCGATGACATGCACGGCGCCAACGTCAACGCCAAGACCGGCAATCCGATGGATGACAACGACCACGGCACCCACTGCGCGGGTACCATCGGCGCCGTCGGCAACAACGGCAACGGCATCGTGGGCGTGAACTGGAACGCCACCATCGCCTCGGCGAAGTTCCTCGACGCCAACGGCAGCGGCTCGTACGCAGACGCCATCGAAGCGGTGCTGTACGCCACCCGCATCGGCTCGCGCGTGACCTCGAACTCGTGGGGCGGCGGCGGCTTCAGCCAGGCCCTGTACGATGCCTTCAAGGCCTCCCCGGCCCTACACATCTGCGCCGCGGGCAACGAGAGCTCGAACACCGACAACACCCCCTCCTACCCGGGTGGGTTCGACCTCGACAACATCGTGAGCGTGGCGGCCATCGACCGCAACGGTCACCTCGCCAACTTCTCGAACTACGGCGCCACCACCGTCGACCTGGCGGCCCCAGGCGTCGACATCTACTCGGCCCAGCCGGGTGGCAAGTACCAGAGCTTGAGCGGCACCTCGATGGCGACGCCGCACGTGAGCGGCGTGGCAGGGCTGATCCTGGCCCAGTACCCCGACATCACCAACGAGCAGCTCAAGGCCCGCCTGATGAACACCGTCACCAAGGAAGACGAGCTCGCAGGCAAGATGGTGAGCGGCGGTCGTGTGAACGCAGCCAACGCGCTCGAGAACGACGCGGTTCCGCCGGACACCGTGGGCGACCTCGCGGTGGAGAAGGCCGGCGCCGCCACCATGACCCTGGCGTTCACCGCCACGGGTGACGACGGGGTGACCGGCAATGCCAGCGCCTACCAGCTGCGCTGGTCGAACAGCCCCATCACCGACGACGCGTCGTGGAACGCCGCCACCGCGGTGCGCAACCTGCCTGCTCCGGGCGCCCCGGGCAGCAAGGAGCGCCTCACCGTGGCCATCGTGCCCGACGATCAGCCCAAGCCGTACTACTTCGCGCTGCGCGTCGTCGACAACCTCGGCAACCTCTCAGGGACGGCCACGGCCACGGCCACCAGCGTGCCGGCGACCATCGCGTTCAAGGACGACTTCGAGTCTGACAGCGGCCAGTGGACCGCTGCCGGCGGCTGGGGCCGCGTGAACGTGCCCGGTCACGGCATGGTCTACACCGACTCCCCCAACGGCGCCTACCCGGACAACGCCGACAGCAAGCTCACCTCGAAGCCCATCAGCCTCACCGGCGTGAAGAACCCGCGGCTGCTGTTCAGCGAGAAGCACGACACCGAGGCCCGCTACGACTTCGCCCGCGTCGAGATCTCCGACAACGGCGGCAAGTCGTGGAGCGAGCTGGCGAAGTACGACGGCACCCAGGACTGGACCGACCGCAACTTCGACCTCAAGGCCTACGAGGGCAAGACCGTGCAGGTGCGCTTCCGCGTGACCTCTGACGGCTCCATCGACAAGGATGGCCTCTACGTCGACAACCTGCGCATCGCAGGCGACCCGGCTTCGTCGAACTGACCTTCGGCGAGTACCATCCACATCGGGGCGGGGGGCATCAGCTCCCCGCCCCTTCTCGTCTCCAGGCAGCGAAGGTCACTCGACAGGAAGTGCCGCCGAGGAGGCGAAGCGCCCCAGGCCATGCAAGGGATTTCCGATGCTCAGTTCAACAT
>RGZZ01000100.1 GCA_010028905.1 Pseudomonadota bacterium
GATGTCAAGGTGATTTCTGTCAATTGGGGTGAGACTCCAATGAACGCTTTAAATCCAGATAATCCCAAGGATAAGATGATTATTGACCGTATCATTACTCAAAACTTTATCCAAAAGCCAGATTTGTTTGTTACTATTACGATTCCAACAGAGTTTGAACCTAATGGTAAGTACAATATCGGCATCACGGCTGGTATCGAAACTACCGCCGCTTCTGCGCACTCCGGGTGCTACGAGCACGGGGGTTGCGTCGGATGTCGGGGTCGTTCGGGTCGTAGGTGCCGACGTTCGCGGTCGCGGACTTGATGTTTCGCGGGTCGAACACGACGTAGACGTCCGAGGGTGGGAGTTCGCCGGTCGCGAGGTCCGTGTCTCGGATGTTTCGGAAGATCGCTCCGTCGTAACCCGCATCCTTCGCCGCGTGCGCGACCTCGTAGGTGCTGCTCGCCTGCGGAAACTCCGGCACAACGAGGTCCGTCCACTCTCGCCCCTTTGCGTCGTGGACGAAGGGTCGCTCCATCTTCAGGTACAGACGGTACGCACCTTCGCGGATACCTCCCTGCGCGGGGTCCATGAGGATGCCCGTCATCTTCCCCCGAACGAAGGTGCTGGCGGTGCGGAGGTCGTTCGTGAAGTAGAAGCCGGGGTGCTGCGGCCCCATACGGGAGAGGTCGAACTGCGTGAAGCCGCCCGAAGTCGTCCCGTGGTAGACGACCACCGGACGCCCCGTCTCGTCCTTGACCGCGCTGTCCCCGAACCAACGCACGAACGCCTTGGAGGCTCGGGGATCCTCGAAGGCGATGTGCTCGTGCAGGGGGACAGAAACGCGGCGCGACATGAAACGAGCCTACCCGAGCCGCTCCCGCGTGACCATGCACGGGGAGGGCTCGGGCAGGGGCGGAGTGCTACCGCGCCTCGCGACTAGCGCGCGACGTAGACCTCGAAGGTGTTGATGGTGATGTTGTTCCCCGCCGCTCCCACAAGGAACTGCGCGGTCATGGTGAGGGTGTTCGCCACGGTGGTCGTGGGGCTGCTCGCGCCCGAGCCAACGGCGGTGGAGAAGCAGATGTTCACGCCCGCCGCACCGGAGTTGTAGGAGCCGGACGTGATGCCCGCCGTGCCGACCTGCGTGCCCGTACCCTGAATCGTGCAGGAGGCCTGAAGCCAGAAGGGGACGTTGTTGGCGGGGGTCAGCGCGCTCGTGTCCGCGAGGAGGCCCGTGAACGGAGCGGAACCATCGGAGTCCGCGTAGAACCGGAACTGGAGGGTCGTTCCACCCGCGTTGTTCACGAGACCGCCGACGCGGAAGGTGATCGTCGAGCCCGCCGCGAGCGTGTTCGCGGGAAGCACCACCTGACCGTTCGTGAAGATGTTCTCCGCGCCGCTGCTCGCACAGAACCCCGTGACCGGGGTCGTGAGCGCGAGCACCTTCGTCGTCGTGCCCGCCGCGCTCGACCCGCCGCCGCCGTTCCAGAGGAACGACGTGACCGTCGAGGCGTCGACCTCGGGCTGCCAGCCGCGCTCCAGACGGAAGTTCGCGGATGCGGTCGCGGTGCCGTTGTTGACGAAGGTCACACCCGTGGTGCTCACGGACTGCACCGCGATGCTCGTCGCGCGGTCGGCGATGACGAGCGTGGGGGCCACGGCGGCTCCGTTGCTCTCCAGCGTGTGCGGGACGACGACGGTGGACCCGGCGGCGAGGTTGGTGACAGAGACGACCTGAACGAGAAGTTGAGCCACGATGAAAACTCCGATGTGAGTGTTGAGGAGATGGCTCCCGAGGCTGGGCTTGAACCAGCGACCCACGGATTAACAGTCCGTTGTTCTACCGCTGAACTACTCGGGAACGGGGAGGATAAAGGCCTATGCGCTCTCCGCTGCTTTCACGGCCTCGGACACGCGCAGATAGTTACGGGCATTGTACCAGACAGTCGTGGCCCCGAAGAAGGCGAGAAGGCTCCCGGCGACGGGGTACTCGTGGCGGAGACGCATGCCGCCCCACGCCATGAGGGGACCGATGACGAAGACGTCGAGGACGCGGATGCGCTGCGTCTTCACCACGTCGTCGAGGAGTGCTATCTGCTCCGGGGTCATGCGCAGCACCGCTGCCAGAGCGCGATGCGCGCGTTTACCGAGTTCCAGCAGACGACGTCGAGGAAGCGTGCGAGGTAGTCCTTCCTCTTCGTGCCGTACTGGCAGTAGTAGGCGTGCTCCCACAGGTCCGAGACGAGGATGGGGAACGAGCCGTCGCTCCGCTGGGGGAGGATCGCGTTCGGGAGCGCGACGATGTTTGCGCGGCCCTTCCGGTCGAGCGTGAGCCACACCCACCCCGACCCGAACAAGGCTCCGCCCTTCTCGACCCACGCCTTCTTGAAGGCCTCGTACCCACCCAACTGCTCGACGACCTGCGCGCTCGCGCCCGTGGGCCGCCGACCCCCGCCTTGTGACGCCGGGCGCATGCCCTCCCACCACATGTTGTGGGCCCAGTACTGCGCTGCGTTGTTGTAGAGGGGGGAGCCGATGGGCGCGGTGGCGAGGATGCTGGGAAGACTCGCTCCCTTGGGCGCGAGTTCGTTCACCTTCTTCGTGTATCCCGCGTGGTTATCGAGGTAGTGCCGCCGAACCCCCTGCTCGTCGATGGCCGGAGCCAGCGCGTCGAAGGCGTAAGGTAGGGGCGGAAGGACGAACATCAGGCGAGCCTCGTGACGGTCGCGATGACGGAGGGAATAGCGGGGATGGCAGGGGGCCCGACTACAGCGGAGAACGCCTCAAGCGTGATGTCCGTACCTGTGGAAGCAATAAAGAGCCACTCCAAGTACTGTCCTGCTGTCATGGACACAACCACGTTCGCGTAGGGAAGCGTGCGGTTGTTGTTGTTGCCCATCTCGATGGAGTTGCCCGCGTTCGGCACATTCGTGCCGTTGATCGCGGGCCAGAAGACAATGGTCTCCGTTCCGCCGCCAGTGTGGAGCATCTGGGCCGAGATGTCGAAGCGGTAAACACCCGTAGCGACCACGGTGAGCCGCGTGGGGCCAGTTCCGGGGTCAACCACGGAGACGCCAACCGCGATGTCCGTCGTGTTGAACCGAGCCCGAAGAGGCGTGACCGCCCCGATGGTCTGGTCGGTGGTGTCCGAGAACGAGCCGTATCCCACGACGCCCGCACCACCTACGGTGCCTCCCTGCCACCGCATCTGCGTGACCGAGAACGCATCGACCTCCGGTTGCCAGCCTCGTTCGCAGCGAAAGTTCGCGCTCTCTACACCAGCCCCGAGATTCGTGAACGTGGCAGTCGTGGTCGTCGTCGCGGTGACCACGATGGGTGTCGCCCGGTCGGGGAAGACAAGAGTCGGAGCCACGGAGACATCGTTGCTCGCGAGGTTGTGCGCGAGCGTGACCGAGGCCCCTGCGTTGAGAGGGCCGACCGGAAGCACGCTCACGAGCAGTTGCGTCGGCACGGGCTATCTCCCCGGACTAGGCGGTAGCGGGGAGCGTGGACGCGCCGTCCTCTCCCACATTCGTCTCGCGCGGGGTCTCGGCGACGACGTACACGCCGTCCGCGAAGATCTCCTTGCGGTTCCCAATCTTGAAGGTGTTGTTGCTCTCGATGAGCAGGGTCGGCGTGACGAACGCCCCGGCCTGCCGGATGTTCTCCAGCGCCGTGAGGCGACGGGCCTCGCGCTCCGCGCGGCCCTTCTGCCCGCGACCAGCAAACTGGAGCGCAACCTGACCGACCGCCTCGCCGCGACGAACAGGGGCTCGGACGATCCAGCCCTCACCCTCCTTCATCTCCTCGGGGCGGAAGACGAAGGCGTTCTTCTTCTTGTCAGTGACCGTGAGGCCGCCGCCCGTGCTCTTCCATGCGAGACCGGAGATCACCGGGACCTGCGTGAGGAGGTTCGGGGGGTCGAGCGGGCGGGCGTCGTGACGGTCGGCGTTGACCACCTTTCGCATGCCCTTGTCCGCGCGCCTCTTGTCCTGCGGGCGGGCGAACATGTCCGTCTCAAGCGGAAGGCCGTAGCCGTACTTCGCGGTCTTGTCCTCGGCGACCTGCTCGCTCGTGACCTCGCCGCCCTCGGCCTGCGCCTCCGCTTCTTCCTTCTTCGTGGGGGTGTAGAGCGCGCGCTGGTAGACCTTGCGCCCGCCCTCCTTCTTGATCTTCACGCCCGCGAAAACAACCGCGACGCGCTGCCCGCGCTCGTAGAGGGCGATGCTGCACTCCTCGGCGTTCGTACCGGAGAAGGAGAAGGTGAGGTCGTAGTTGCTCACGCCCACCGCGAGCGGGTCGCGCCCGAAGACCTTCGTGTAGTCGTAGAACTGCACGGGGAAGCCGCGCTTCCCGCCCTGCTGCCACGACCGCTGCATCTCCCGCTTCTGCGAGCGGCTGAAGGTGCGCTGCTTGCGCTCCGCAGGGTTGCGCTTCGGCGCGTTGCTGTACCATGCGCTCGGGGCGTTGTCGTAGAGGTTGAACAGCCACGGCACCATGTGCTCCCACGGGATGTCCGAGAGCAGGTTCATGCGCACGAAGAAGGGCTTGCCGAGCGCAGCGGCTTCCGCGCCCGCCTCGTCCAGCGCGTGGATGAGGAGGCGGAGGTACGCGACCGGGTCCGCCACGAGGGCGAAGAGGCAGGTCGCCTTCTTCCAGTCGTTCTGGAAGGCGCTCGTGTTCTGCCCCGTGTAGACGAGGCAGGTGCTCTTGCAGAAGGCCGAGGCACCGGAGCAGGTCGAGAAGCCGAACTTCTTCGGGAAGGCCTCCTCAAGGTTCGCCACCTGCTGCTCGGTAAGCGTCAGAACGCCCGCCTTCGCGTCGTACCGTCCGACTCCGCTGGGCGTCGTCTGAATCTGCACGGGGATGATGGTCTGGTTCTCGCCCTGCGGGAGAGAGCGCACGACCTTCGGGAACCCGCGACCGCTCTGAATCGAGGTGATGATCTGGGAGAGGGGATGGTTGAACCCGTAGACCTGCATGGTCTCGGCGTCAAACGCGTCGCCGTCAGGGTCGGGACGCCCTGCGTCCACCCAGTTCTCGTACTTCGCCTCTGCCGCCGTCCCGTAGGTGGCGGGAAACTCCGTCGCCAACTTGTCGGCGGGGTAGAGGTTCAGGCCGAGGAGGTCGCCCGAGGTCCGCGTGTCGAGCGACGTCGGGTTGCGGTTGTTCATCGTGTCCTTGACCAACTTCGCGTTCCGGCCCATCAACTCCTTCGCCCACACGCCGGGGTTCTTGGAGGAGAAGAAGCCCGTAGGACCGAAGATGGCCCGACCGAAGCGGTCGAGTTGCGCACGGGTCTTCCGCTCGCGCTCCCCTGTCTTCTTGTTGGTCTCCATGACCGACTGCTTCTGCTCCGAAGCAAGGAAGGCGAAGAGCGGACGGATGCGCTCCACGGCCTGCTCGGGGGTGAGCGCGAAGACGTCGTTCTTCGAGATGGAGTCGGGCAGCCCCGCCAGACCGAGAACCTCGTCGAGGCTCTTGGCGGGGTTGCGCCGCCGGGGGTTCTGCGTGGGGGTGCGCGCGAGCGTTCCGAGATCCTCGACGACAATGTTGCCCTCGACGCCCGCAGCCTTCGCCGCCTCAACGGCGCTCGCCGCCGTCTGGCCGCCTTCGAGGATGCGACCATCGGGGAGAATGGCCGCGTACATCTGGGTGATCATCATGGGGAGTATCTCCGCAAACAGGGTTCAGGGCGTCGGGGCCGCAGGCGCGGTGGGGCCGGGGAGGCTACCGGCTCCCGTAACGCCACCCGGAGCCGTCACGCCGCCAGCACCCTTCGCAGGAGCCTCTTCAGCGGCGGCCTCGCCCGTCCGAACCACACCCCCGACACCGGGACGAAGGTTCGACGCCATGAGCGACATCGGAGAGACACGCGTAGCGCCTCCCCGGAAGATCTGCTTCGGGTCGACGAAGGTGCGCTTGTTCTGGGAGAACCACCACCACGCGCCACCAGCCGCGACGGCCCCGAGCGCGACGAGTGCGAGTACGGCACCCTTGGAGGGGTTGGTGCGCCGCGACTTGCGGTCGCGCTTCTTGCGGGAGGCCTTTGCCAAGAGACACCTCGGGTCGCTTCATCCCTACCGTTAGGCCTGCCCCACGTCGAGCGGTCTAGAAAGGCGGAGTGCTACACGCGTCGCCCGGAACGACAAAGAGCAAACCGGCGTCACGACGGACGTCTCCATGCTCCATACTCCTATAGCGACTCAATAAGGTACGAGCACAAAGCGCGCAGCCGCGTAAGGCCCTATCAAACCGCTGACGCGGAGATAACTCGGTCTCCGCTAACGATAAGGTCGCTCGCCTCGCCGATAACTTATGGGCCGAAGACACCGGTCTCCATAGTCTCCGGTTGCCCGAAGTTATGAAACGGGTGCCGGGGAGAGATGGCAGACGGGCGGCCCAGAGCGCGGGGAGGCTCACCCGGATGTGCGCACGCTCTCGGTCGGCACAGATGCGGTGGCCCGGTTTACGCCCATTCGGGCGTAACTTGGGCAGCACGCACCTGTCAAGGACACTTTCTGGCCCACCTTCGAAACACCTGTCGGCACCTGTGGTGCGCGGAGCGTTTTTGCGCCGGTTCCCTCTCGATTTTGCCCATACTTCCCTAGCCGCTCCATAACATATGGGCATAATCATGATGACGACGGCGCAGAAACGCTCTAGAAGAAGGGGTGGGTCGAAGCGGCATCACGTTGGCTCTTGACGTGGCAACCCCTCGTCGGCGTCTGTCTCGGAACGGGAAGCCCTCGCTAGAGCACACATGCGTCGCGACGAAACCGACGCGCGTCGAGGCATGTTGACGTACGGCGTCTGGGCGAATATGTACTTGTCGCGGAGCGTTCATGTCGGACAGCGAGACGGTGCCCCAGATTTTCGTCTTCGTCAGTGACGAGGGCCGAGTCGTAGGTGTGGGCAAGGAGAAAGACGGTCAGATGGTGGGGGCGTGCCTTGCCGTGCTCGAATCGCCCATCACCCTCCCCGACTGGCTCCTCTTTCTCTCCCGACACGACGACCCCGAGAAGGCAGCCGACGAAGCCATCGAGCGTTTCGGCGGCCTTCGTCTCCATCACATCCTCGTTCTGGAAGACCCCACCATCCTGCCGTCCTTCGCGGGCGGTCCTGTAGGAGAAGCCTAGCCATGTCCACGTCCTCTGTTCCCGTCTCGACCCGCTGGGTGCGCGCGCCGCGCATCCCTGCCGCCACCCGCACGGACGGGCTCACCGTCACGTTCGAGAACGGGTGCTGGCAGGTCGTGCTGCCGGGATCGGTCGAGACCCTCTCGACCCCCGCCGTCGCGTCCTACCTCAACCGGGCCATCGAAGAGGTGGACGAGAAGCACCCGCCCGTCCCGTGGGCCTTCTCGGGCGGCATCTGGCGCGCGGGCGTCTGGGAGATTCGCCCCAACGGCAACGGCTCGTGGGGCATCTACCGCATCATCGACGGACAGGAGGAGCGCGCGAGCCGCCAGCCCTTCCCCTCTGCCGACCGTGCGCGACGCTGGGCCGAGTTGCGCTTCGACCGGGGCGACGCCGGGCTGCGTGGCCCGAAGCCCCGTGCCGGTAGCCGCGCTTCGTTCAAGTTGCCTGACGTCCGCGTGACGGAAGTCGAGCGCGACCACGCCCTCTCCATGCTGGTCACGCTCGGCATCAGTTACAGCGAGTTTGTCCGCGCCGCGCTTGTCTGGGCCGAGCGCAACGTCCTTGACGGTGACGGGTGGGAGATCGAGGAGGACGAGGAGGGCAACCACGCCTTCGTGCCCTCCTCCCCTGCGCCAGAGACGACCTAGCCTTCGTGGGCAGCGCCGAGGATGGCGTACGCCCGAGAGCGGGAGAGCCCCGCTGCGCGTGCGGCCTCGGCCACAGGTGCAGTGGGGTTCTCGGCCATGTAGGCGAGGAGCGCCTCGCGCCGTGCTTCCGCGTCGGTGAAGTAGGGGGAGACGGGGCAGGTCTCCCCGAGGGCCGCACGTCGCTTGGAGACCGCCCTGCGGGAGACGCCGGCTTCGCGTGCGATGGCGCTCGTCGTGCGGTCGCACGCCGCGACCAGCGCATCCACCTGCGCCCTGCGGACCTCGACGTAGGCAGGGATGCCCGCAGCGCGGCGATAGGCCTGCACCGTCTGGGTGGAGACGCCGAACCGGCGCGCGGTGGCAGGGTCGGGCTCGGTCCCGAGGGCGTCTCGGAAGGCGGCGGTCTCGGTGATGGGGTTCTTCGCGGGCATGGGCGTCTCCTTGAACGGGGAAACCCCTACGCGGCCTTTCGGAAGCCGACGTAGGGGTAGAGGTCGCGCGCCTTGGCGAGCGCGTCCTTGTAGTGGGTGAAGCCGTAGCAGCAGGCCGAGACGTCTCGCAGGGAGCCGACGATCACGTTGCCGTGGTAGAGCCGGTGGACGACGTGGACAGGGGCGACGTAGAGGTCGCCCTGTCGGTACGCAACGACCCACCGACCGTCTGGAACCTGCACGACGATGTCGCCGTGGTTCGCAGGGGCGGCCATGAGCCTACTCTTCTCCCGCGTCGTCCTCGTCCTCGTCCTCGTCCTCGTCCTCGTAGGCGTCTTCGTCGTCCTCGTTGTCGAGGGTCTCGGCGTTCGCGATGGCGACCTGCTCCATCACGTACTGCCGCGCCGCAGGACCGCCGGCACGCAGCGGGGCGGGGACGAAGTCCGCGACCATCACCTCTGTGCCGTCGTCCACGTAGATGCCCCCGTCGTCCTCAAGGTCCTCGGGCTCCTCGCCACCGAAGGCCGCCGTGTGGACGTCCTGCGAGACGTAGACCGCGCCACGGTGAGCGCGCGCGGTCTCGGCGGCCTCCAGCAGCGACCACACCGTGTGGTCCCACGGGTGCTTGCAGAGGACGCTCTCGTCCACGTTGACGACCTCTCCACGCTTGTCAACGACGTCGACCAACCCCGTGATGACGATCAGGGGACGGGCGTAGTAGAACTCCTTGGGGTCGTAGGGAATGTCGTCGGCGTTGGCCTTCTCGCCAGCGTCGCGACGCACGGCCAACTCGGCGCAGAGCGCCTCGACCGTGGGCACGGTCAGGCCGCGCCACGTGAAGGTGAGGTTCGTATCGGTCGACAGGGTTACCTTGGGCATGGGGGCGTTCTCCACGAAGGGGGATGTAGTGGGGGGATGGTCGGGTGTGACAAGGTGAAGGTTCGGTCTGCGCATCCGCAGCCTCTACCAACGTCCAGACGCTCTGTCAACCGACTGTGTAGGACCGACCGTAGGCTTTCCAGCCCGTGTCGTAGCCCTTCACAGGGTGTGGCAGGCGCAGATGGTAGACGGTGTCGATGCAGGGTTCGTCGCCCTCCTCGATCTCCATGCGCGAGGCGACGACCTTCGCGAGGACGGGCTCGGGGAGGCGCACGGGGCCCCTGTGGTCGAAGATGCGGCTCACCTTGACGAGGGTGCCCCGCACGACGCTCGCGTCCCTCTCGGCCATGCGCACGGCGAGGACCGCCGTCGGAACGCGCAGCGCCTCGCGCCTGTGCGTGTCGAGGTCGAGCAGGTAGATGCCCGGTCTCACGCGTCCCCCACAGGGGTGCCGACGAAGTCCTCTACCAGTGGATCGTGGCCCCACTCGGCGCGCACGCTGGGGTAGACCTCGCGCATCCCAGCCTCGACCTCTTCGCGGGTGCTCCCCGTGTGGTGCGATGCGCCACTGTCGTCGGGGGCGATGAGCATCCCACACCAGCGGGCCTCGGGGTGGGTCGCCTCGGGCTCCTCCCACACACGACACGACCAACCGTCGTCCAGTGCGGACGTCGTGACGGGGGTGGCGAGACCGGCCATGTGGTGGCTTTCGGGCGCGTAGCGGTCGAACGTGCGGCGGTCGACGGCGACCATGATGCGGGTCGTCACGCGTCGGTTCCACTGAACGAAGAGCCCGCGCGCCGCGAGCGCGTGGACGAGGTCGCGCCCCACCTTGGCGTGCGTCCGCGCTCCCTCGGACGGGCTCCCCTCGGGGGACCCGTGGAAGCACAGGTAGACGACCCCGTCGGTGAGGGCGTGGTCGGTGTCCTGCGCGTGGTAGAACGCGTAGCCCCTCGGGGCGACCTCGGGGTTGTCGAGCGCCACCTGTCCGCAGGACGAGCAGCAGGAGAAGTCGCCCCGCAGGACGATTCCGGTCTCGGCCTCGACCTCGCGGAAGATGCGGTGGAGGTCGCGCCGGCTGGGGACGATGGGGGTGGGTCCGTGGTTCATGGGCGGGTCCTCGGGTAGGCGTGTTGGCGAGCGTAGGTCCATGCGCCGGGAGCAACCTTGGCGTCCTCGGGGTCGCAGAAGACGAAGTCAACGTAGGCGTCGGCGTATGCCAACTCGGCGTCGTTGGTGGGGTGGGGGGCGACCTTCGTCACCCGCACCTTCACCGGGGGGTCGAAGAGGTAGTCCGCGCCCCCCGGCAGGTCCACGAGGTGAACGTACACCTCGCTCCCCACCAGCATGCGCGCGTCTTCCTCGGCGGCGGCCTCGGCGGCCTCTTGGGTCGGGTGACGCACGACCTCGTGTTGCCAAGCGTCGAGGTCGAGCACGGACACGGCAGGGAGCGTGATGCGTTCGGGCATGTCAGTCCGCCTTGCCGCCGAGAATGACGGTGAACGGGTTGGGCTTTGGGGTGGGTGCGGCGGACGCGCGCTGCGCCGCCGGGAGAGGGGACGGGGTCGCCTCGGCCTTGCGCCCCTTGTCACGGGAGAGGGCGGCGCGCTCCTGTGCCGTGCGCGTGTCCCCCACCACGAAGGCTTCCATGGCGGCCTTGCGCAGGGCGGGCTGGAGGTCGTCTGGGCAGGCGTCGAGGACCTCTCGCGCCAGCCCGTGAATCACGTGGTTCGCCGGTCCCCCGTTGAGGAAGGAGTCGAACCATTCGAACCAGAGGATCGCCTTCTGCCCTGCGCGCTTGCCGCCCGCCGGGGTGGAGTGATGGGCGACGACGTCGACCGTGTCGCAGGTGACCTCCCACGCCCAGCGCAGGGTGTCCACGCCCATGTCCGAGACGAAGGCGTTGAGCACGACCTTGGCCGGCGCGGGGTCGAAGGGGAAGGCGTCCGAGGCGGGGGCGGGCTTCATGCGGCACCCGCCTCTTCCTTGGCCGTGGGCGCGAAGGCCGACTCAATCAGAGCCCTCACCTCCTCGTCGGACAGGCCTGACTGCTTCTTGAGGTCGTAGAGGGCGTCTGCCGTCGCCCCGAGCCGTTCGGTGTCCGCACGCGTCACGTTGCCGTAGATGAACGCGCGCTCGGCAAGCGCAGCGGTCGCCGCGTTGAGGTCCTCGTGCTGGAAGACAATCTTGAGCCCCCAGTAGTACTGGGAGAGCGCCCGAATCGTGTTGAGCAGGGTTTCGAGGACGAAGGTGCGGTTCGCGCCGTTGTCGTCCTGCCAACCGAGGGCGAGGGTCTTGATCGCGTCGTGCGCAGCGTACCCCGAGAGACCGTTCTCGCCCGTGTCGAACACGAGCGTCGACCATGGGTTGCCCTCGGTCTCGGGGGGCTGGGTGAGGTTGTCGAGGTTGAGCGTCTTGGGCATGGGAGGCCTCCTAGAGGTCATGGGGAGAGGGGGAGTCGGTGGGGTCGTCACTGCGCGTCAAGCGGGGGTTGACGGGCTCTTCGCCCGTCGCGTCCGCCGCCTCGTCGTCGTCAACCTCGTCCAGCACGCTGGCGACGTTGAGACGCAGGCTCTCGACGGTCCTGCCCTCGGTGTGGCCTCGGAAGCCTAGGGCGAGGTAGGTCTCGGCCAACTCGTACGCCATGGGGTCACCGTCCACGAAGCGCGAGAGAATCTCACGCGCCCCGGTGAAGGCGTCCGCGAATACGAGGGTGAGGAAGACGAGGGGCGACACGCCCCCCTCCTCCTTCATCGACCGCTCGGCCTCGGCGCGGATGAGGTCGATCTGGCGCATCATGGCCGCCGTGGGGTGCATGACGTCCATGAGGTCGGGTCCCGGCTCCTCGGTGACGAGGATGGTGCTGCCGTCCCGGTCGAAGGTGCCGTAGCCGAACGCGCTGCGGGGGGCGGCCACGGCTACTCCCAGCCCACGATAGCGGCCTGTCCACCGGGGATGCGCCGCCACGCACACTCGCTCTTCCCGCAGGAGACCCACAGGTCGCCTTCGATGCGCTTGACGTCCTCGTCGTTGGTGGGAGAGTCACCGAAGTCGGAAGCACTCGCGATGATGCCCCCCGCGAGCCTGTCGTCGCTGCGCCACGTCGGGATGCCGAGACGGATGCTGGCGATCTCCCAGCGGACGTAGGTGGCTTCCGTGGCCGGCTCGCCGCAGGAGCAGACCATCTTGGGGGCCCACGCGTCCCGCTGGGCCTCGGCGGCGGCCATGGCCGTCTTGTGCGCGGTCGCCTTCGCGGTGAGCCCCTCGATGGACGAGAGGAGGTCGAGCGCCTGCTCGCCCGAGAGGGAGGCGAGGTGCTTGGCGAGGTCGGGGATGGAGAGGGTGTGGTTCGACATGGGTTGGTTCCTAGCGGGTGGGGGGCAGGGAAGAGGGCAGGGTGACAGGCTTCGCAGGGCCGTAGGGCTCCACGTGGATGCAGGACATGGCCCGCCACGCCCTGTGGTAGAAGCACGTCGTGCCGTCCTCAAAGACGACCTTCGTCGTGTTCTGGGCGTGGAAGTCCCAGTCGCTCTCGGGTGCGTTGAGCAGTCCGTAGACCAGTCCCGCCATGGGCGCGACGATGAGAACGCCGAGCACGAGGAGGGCGTAGCGGGGCAGGTCCACCGGCATGGGCGGGCGTAGTGGCATGGGAGGCCTCCTGTCAGAAGGTGGCGGGGGCGTTGGCGAGGGCGAGCATGGCGGGCGACACGCGCCAGCCCCGGCTCCCGTCGTCGCAGTGGTCGACCGTGATGGTCTTCTCGTTGACGCGCGCCACCGTCCCGGTGACGGTGCGCCCCTTGGCCGTAAAGGCCACCCGCTGCCCGATGCGGAACGACGGGCGGGCCGTCCCCGGCATGGGCGGGAGCGCGACCAGCGGCGCGAGCGCCGGGAGGGCGGGCGAGCCCTCCAGCGGGTAGACGAGCGACGGCGCGACGCGCCAGATGGTTCCGACGGGGCGACCGCCGCGCGCCTCGGTCTGCTCGACCTTGACGCTGGCGGCGTTGACCTTCACGACGCGTCCGAGCGTCTTCTCGCCGTTCTCGCGGCCAAACAGGACGGTGTCACCGATGTTGAACGTGGGCATG
>RGZZ01000101.1 GCA_010028905.1 Pseudomonadota bacterium
GAGCGGAGCCCCCGGCGCACCCGGCGCAGCTCCCGCAAGTCCCGCCGTACTGATGAGCCCAGGGGCCGCACCTGCGGGTGAGGCCAGCCCAGCAGGCGACCAGAAGCCTGCTGCGGGTGAGAAGGCAAAAGAGGGCGACGCCAAGGAAGGCAAGTAGGCCGCCACAGCGGTCGACCGTCCCCTGAGCAGGCCTCCGTCACTCGTGACGGGGGCCTGTTCGTCTTCGTCGTCTTGAGTGAAAGGCACAACCGCGCGCAGAACCGACTTGAAACACAGCGCGTCTCTCTGCTACGAAACGGTCGAGAGAAGCGGCGAGAGGCGCAACGTGGAAGCAGATCCGGTCTTGTACCTTCACATCGAAGACGGTCGTCGCGCATCGTGGCTCGCCCTCGATACGAGCGGCGCCATCGACGACCTCGAGCCGTTCACAGAAGCCCACATCATGGTGAGCGCCTGCGACCACCTGGTGCTGGCCTCGCGTCGAGACGTTCCCCTCGCACTGCTCGAAGAAGCGCTGCGCAACGGGCCAGAAGGCGGAGCCGTCTAGAAGCGCGGCCGAAAAGCCAGTGCGTCCGGCGCCCCCCGCACCGCCACCCTGGTGAAGGCGCACTTCCAGCACCCCTTCTGGACGGAGATCGGCCTGTTCGGCCTGAGTCCGCGTGCAGCGGTCAGGCGACGACGTTGACCCCGTGACCGCCGCCCACCGGGCCTCCGGGAAGGTCGCGCTCTCCCTCGCCTGCGCGGCGCGCGGTTCGCCCCTGAGGCGAGCCCTGCGCCTCTCCAGGAACGGGGTGCCCGTCGCGCCCCCCACCCTCCGGTACCTGACCGGGTGCCGTGAGCCCCAGTGGGTCGAGACGATCGCGCTCTTCCTGCTCCTTGCCCGTGCGCAGCCGTCCCATGTCGATTCGCGTCTGCTCATCGGCGGTCTTCTGCTCGTGGCGCTGCCGGTCGGTCTGCTGCTCTCGCGTCGCTGTCGCCGACGCGAGCGTGGTCTTGCCGCTCATGACGTTGCCGGCCGCACTGTCGAATGCCTGCACCAGCTTGTCTCCCCGTTGTGCGGGCGGCCCGTCTGCGGCCTTCTTGAACATGGTGTCGACCCCGTGCGCGTCGATCTGCGGAACGTGATTCATGAGGTTGGCGGCCTTCTGGAAGGCCGAGACCTTGTTGTCGCCGTCCTTGCCGAAGTGCTGATCGACCGTTCCCATCACGTTGGTGACATCGCGCACAGAGAGCCCCTTGCGAGAGCCCAGGAGATCGGTGGCCGCGGCAAACCCGTCACGAAGGTTCGACAGACCGTTCTGGGTATCACGGCCGCCGAAGGTCTGCGACGTGACATCGACCAGCTTTGAGACATCGCCTGTGCCAAGGTCTGGTCGAGCCGTCAGCAGCCGGGCGCTGCGGTCGAACATGTCGAAGAGCGCCGCCGACCCCTCGGGTCCCCCTCCGCCCTTCGTGTTCCGGGTCGCCAGACCGATGCGTGACAGCAGCCCCGAGACGTCGGTGGGGCGGATGTCGGTGCGCACCTTGAGCAGGTCGAGCGACTTCGTGTACGCGGCCTTGGCCATGGAAGGGTTGTCGAAGAGCCGTCCCAGATGCCCGCGCAGGCTGGTCAGCTCACCGGGCTTGAGGTCGGTGCGCGCGTACAGCAGCTCACGCGACGCCCCATCGCGCACCGTGGAATCGAGATGTACCTTGCCGTCCTTGTCGCGGCTCAGAACGTCGCTGAGCTTCACATCGCTGCGATGGGTGAGCAGATCTGACAGCGAGTGCAGGCCGTCGCGATCCTTTCGCAGGGGAAGCAGATCACCCACCTTGAGATCGGAGCGGGTGTTGAGCAGCTGGCGAACCGTGGGCGCGTCTCCCCCGAAGATGCGCTGCAGCTCGGCGTCGGTCACGTCAGCGCCACCCTTGTCAGCGACCGATCCGCCAGCGCCCTTGGCTTCGGCGGTCTTTCCCTCCGACGCGCCCCCCGCAGCGTGCGCGGTCTCCTTGTCGTGGGCAGGCTCCTCGCCGTCCTCGCCGCTCACGAACCCGTGCCACGCGCGCTCTCGACCGTCGAGAGAGCGCTTGACGCCAAGCGGATCGGTGGCTGCGCCACCGCCCCCCGCGACCTGCTCGGGGGCCAGCTCACGACGCTGGGCATAGAGGGCAGAGAGGGCGCCAGGTCCGGCACCCGCGGAGAGGGGATCGAGGGTCACGCGCATGGCCTCCAAACGAGTTTCCCGTCTATCACGCACGGTTCTCGATTCGTCAACGGCTGCCCGTATCGAACCCTCGTTCGCGAAGCACCGCCTCGACCGCTCGCGGGAGAAGTCCATGCTCGGCCATCTGCACCCGCTCGCGAAGGCGCTCGAGGGTGTCATCAGCGTGCACCTCCACCGTTGTGCGCGCCACGACCCGCCCGCGGTCGACCTCGGGGGTCACGAGGTGCACGGTGGTCCCGGTGACCGAAGCGCCGGCCGCCAGCGCCTGCTCAAGGGCATCCGCGCCGCGGAAGGCCCGGTACCGCCGTCCATCGATCTGCACCTCGTCCTCTTCCGGGTCATCCGGCAGCAGCGAGGGGTGGAGGTTCACCACGAAATCGGTCGGGAAGCGCTCGAGAAAGCGACGGGAGAGCACGTGCATGAACCCGGCCAGCACCACGAGATCCGGACGATGTCGCGCCACCATGTCCGCGAGGCGCTCGTCGTAGTCTTCGCGGGTGCCGCCCGACGCGCGCACCGCCCCCAGGCTCAGGCACTCCGCACTGATGCCACGTCTGCGCGCGCGCTCGAGAGCGAAGGCCTGTGAGCGATTGCAGACCACGCCCACAATGTCTGCACAGACATCTCCATGCGCGCACGCTTCGAGCAACGCCTCGAGATTCGAGCCTCCGCCGCTCGCCATGACGACAAGACGAGCCCGTCGTGTCACGTGGACGCGGGCAGCCCGGCGACCGCGTCAACGGCCGACGGGGGGACGACGCGCTCACGCATGTCGCGCGGGTTGGGCCGCCCCGCCAGGTCGCCCTCTCCCGGGTACTCCCCGGTGAAGCAGGCGCGGCAGAGGTTGCTACGTGCGTAGCGCGTCGCCTCAACGAGTCCCTCGAGGCTCAGGTAGCCGAGGCTGTCAGCCCCGATCCATTCGCAGATCTCGGGCACCGACTTCTGGCTGGCGATGAGCTCGGCATACGTGCTGGTATCGACCCCATAGAAGCAGGGGTGAATCATGGGGGGCGACGTGATGCGCACGTGCACCTCGCGCGCCCCCTCGTCGCGCATGAGCTTCACAATGGCGCGCGTGGTGTTCCCGCGCACGATGGAATCGTCGATGATCACCACGCGCTGTCCCGCGATGTTGTGCGTGAGCGGGTTGAACTTGAGCTTGATGCCCACCTTGCGCAACGTGTCATCGGGCTGGATGAAGGTGCGCGCGATGTAGCGGTTCTTGATCAGCCCCTCGGTGTAGGGGATGCCGCTGCCGCGCGCATAGCCCATGGCGGAAGGAACACCGCTGTCCGGCACCGCGATGACGGCGTCTGCGTCGATCGGATGCTCGATGGCGAGACGCTCGCCCATGCGATGGCGCGCGTTGTAGATGGCGTCGCCCGCGATGATCGAATCGGGCCGCGCGAAATAGATGTACTCGAAGAGGCACAGGGCGTGCCGCGTCACCGGAACAGCCTGGATCGAGCGCAGCCCATCGCGATCGATGACAACCACCTCGCCCGGCTCGACCTCACGCACGAGCGTGGCGCCGATGGTGGCCAGGGCGCACGATTCCGACGCCAGCACCCATCCCTCCCGCGGACGCCCGTCTCCTGTGTCGGCAGCACGCCGTTCCACATCGACCTCGTTCGCCTCGACGCGCCGCTCGCTGTCGATGCGACCGATGCACAGCGGGCGCACACCCAGCGGATCGCGAAACCCCACAAGAGCGTCGACCGTGCCGATGACCACCGCAAACGAGCCACGCAGGCGGCGCAGGGTCTGCACGGCCTTCTCCCCCACATCGCTGCCGTCGGCCAGGGCGAACAGCTTGCCGATGACCTCGCTGTCACTCGACGTGTGGAAGATGCTTCCTCGCTCCACGAGCTCGGCCTTGAGCGACTTGAAGTTCGTGAGGTTGCCGTTGTGAGCCAGGGCCAGCGGCCCCAGGTGCGACTTGAGCATGATGGGCTGGGCATTGTCGATGCGCGATGATCCCGTGGTCGAGTAGCGATTGTGCCCCACGGCCAGGAACCCACGCAACCGCATCAAGATCTCGGGTGTGTAGATCTGCGAGACCAGACCCATCTCCTTGTAGCAATCGAACACATGCCCATCAGACACCGCGATGCCCGACGACTCCTGACCGCGGTGCTGCAACGCGAAGAGCGCGAAATAGGTGAGGCGCGCCACGTCTTCGTGCGGTGCATGGATGCCGAACACGGCGCATTCCTCAGGGGGACGATCTTCACGTTGCTCGAGAACGACGTCAGCGCACTCCCGCATGCCTTCAGCCCTTCCTTGCGGGCGACGCCTGGGCGCCGATGTCGCGACGGTAGTGGAACGCCGTGAGATCGTGACGCGCCAGCGCGCGATAGGCCTGCGCTCGCGCCGCGTCGAGATCGACACCGCGGCCTACCACGGTGGCGAGCCGGCCTCCTCGCGTCAGCAGGCCGCCCTCCGGCGCAAGTGCCGTGCCGGAGTGGAACACCTGCACCCCTTCCGTCTCCAGCGCGGGGAAGGAGAGACCGCTGGTGTAGGCGCCCGGATATCCTCTTGCGGCAACCACGACACCGCAGAGAGCGTCCTCGGTCCAGCGGGGGGTCACCTCGCCGAGACGTCCAGCCGCGGTGGCCTCCAGCAGTTCGAGCAGATCTGACTCGAGCGCGGGCACGATCACCTGGGTCTCCGGGTCGCCGAAGCGCACGTTGAACTCGAGCACCCAGGGGCCAGCGTCGGTGACCATGATGCCGAAGTAGAGAACACCGCGATACCCCAGGCGCTCTCGCCGAAGCGCTTCGATGGTGGGGTGGAAGACCTTCTGCATGATTGCGTCACGCTGCGCCGGCTCAAGCCACGTCGCTGGCGTGTAGGCACCCATGCCCCCCGTGTTGGGACCTCTGTCGGCGTCTTCGAGCCGCTTGTGGTCACAGGCCAGGGGCATCACCACGGCACTGTGCTCATCGACGAAGGCAAGCAGCGAGACCTCACGGCCTTCGAGGTACTGCTCGATGATCACCTCGTCGCCCGCGCTCTTGAAGTGCCGCTCGACCATCATGCGGCGCAGCACCTCTTCGGCCTCGCGCACGCTCGAGACAACGCTGACCCCCTTCCCCGCGGCGAGACCGCTCGCCTTGAGCACCATCGGGGTGGGCATCATGCGCGCCACCGCCACGGCGTCATCGAAACGCGTGCTCACGTGGAACGGCGCGGTGCTGATGCCGTTGCGCGTGAGGAACGCCTTGGCGAACACCTTGCTCGACTCGAGCAGGGCGCAGCGCTTCGACGGTGCGAACACAGCAAGCCCGGCAGCCTCGAATGCATCGGCCACACCCGCGGCGATGGGAACCTCAGGACCCACCACCGTGAAATCGACCCGCTCTCGGCGCGCCACGTCAACCAGTGCGGCCACATCGCCCTCGACCACCGGGACGCATCGCATCGGACAGCCCGCTCCGGGGTCGACGGCAATGCCACCGTTCCCGGGGGCAATCACCACCTCATCGACGCGCGGCGACTGGCGCAGCTTCCACGCCAGGGCATGCTCTCTTCCGCCGGACCCGACCACCATGACCCTCACGACTGGATCCTCCTCGCCGGACGCAACCGCTGCTGCGTGCTCATGTGGAGAGCGCGTCGATGCGCTCGAAGCGAACCAGAATGGTCTTGTCGCCCATGCGCATCTCGACGAAGCGCTCGTTGGCCAGCGTGATCACCCCGATCAGGTGAAACCCGGAGCCGTACAGATGCACCGTCGTTCCGGTCTCCAGCGCCTTCTGCAAGATCTGCACCATGCGATGCTCGAAGGTCAGGTTCTGCCGGTTCGCGCCTCTCTCGCCCTGCTCTGCCATGAAGAGCTCCTCCGATCTGATGTGCCGATGTCGTCGGCCTTATTCCCACTCGATTGTGCCAGGTGGCTTCGACGTGATGTCGAGCAGCACGCGATTGACCCCTCGCACCTCATTCACGATTCGATTGCTGATGCGCTTGAGCACCCCCCAGGGCAGCTCAGGCACATCTGCCGTCATGCCATCTTGCGAGGTCACGAGGCGCACCGAGACGACCTTGGCGAACGTGCGCTTGTCGCCCATGACCCCCACCGAGCGCACCGGGAGCAGCACGGCGAAGTACTGCCACAGCTGTCGATGCAGGCCCTCGGCCTCGATCTCGTGACGCACGATGGCGTCAGCCCCCCGCAAGGTCTCGAGCGATTCGGCGTCGATGGGCCCAGGCACGCGCACGGCAAGTCCTGGCCCCGGAAAGGGCTGGCGCTGCACGAACTCGTCCGGCAGGCCCATCTGACGACCGAGACGACGCACCTCGTCCTTGAAGAGCCTGCGGAACGGCTCCACCAGGCGGAACTTCATGTCGGCCGGAAGCCCCCCCACGTTGTGATGCGACTTGATGAGATCGGCGCGGGTCCCACCACCCGCACCGCTCTCCACCACGTCCGGGTAGAGAGTTCCCTGCAGCAGATGGGTGAACGTGCCCGCCTCCCCGTCAGCCACGGTATCGGCCAGCTCGCGCGCCGCCTCCACCGCCTGCTCTTCGAACACGCGCATGAAGACCTCACCGATGATCTTGCGCTTGCGCTCGGGCTCGGCCACGCCATGGAGCGATTCGAGGAAACGCGCCGAGGCATCGACCACCCGCACGGGCAGGCCGAGCGAGGTGAGCATGGCGGTGACCTGCTCGCGCTCATCTCTGCGAAGCACGCCATTGTCGACGAAGATGCAGAGCAGCCGATCGCCGATGGCCTTGTGCAGCAGCACCGCGGCCACCGTGGAATCGACCCCGCCGCTGAGCGCGCACAGCACGCGCCGGCCTGCAAGCTCGGCGCGCAGCGTCTCCACCGACTCCTCGAGGAAGGTGCGAGGGGTCCAGTCGAATGCGCATCCGCACGCGTCGAGGAAGTTGCGCAGGAGATGCACGCCACACGGGGTGTGCTCGACCTCCGGATGGAACTGCAATCCCCAGATCCTGCGATCTGCATTCGCCATCGCCGCAACGATGCCGTTCTCGGTGCGCGCCACGGGCACAAAGCCGGAGGGCAGCGTCGTCACGTGATCGCCGTGCGACATCCAGCACGACTCGTCTGGCTCGAGCCCCTGGAACAAGGAGCCCTCGTTCGTCTCCACACGGATTCGGGCAAAGCCATACTCCCGGCTCTTGCCGGGCTTCACCTCGCCCCCCAGGGAGTGAGAGAGCAGCTGCATGCCATAGCAGATGCCGAGAATGGGAAGCCCGCTGTCGAGCACCCAGTCAGGCAGAGAGCGAGCCCCCTCGTCGTACACGCTGTCGGGCCCGCCGCTGAGAATGATGCCGCGCGGGCGCCGGGCAAGCGCCTCCTCTCGGCTGATGGCGGGCGACACCAGCTCGCTGAAGACCCCCAGCTCACGCACGCGCCGCGCGATGAGCTGATTGTACTGCGAGCCGTAGTCGACCACGAGAATGCTCTCGTGGAGCACGCCACCCACGATGGGCGCGGCCTCGTCAACCGTCACGTGCGCGCCTGTCGGCGCCAGGGCCCGCTCGCTCATCGGCCCTGATAGTTCGGGGCCTGCTTGGTGGCCATCACATCGTGTGTGTGGCTCTCTCGCATGCCCGCTGGCGTGATGCGCATGAAGCGCCGCGTGTGCAGCTCATCGATGGTGCGCGCGCCCACATACCCCATGCCCGCCCGCAGACCGCCCACGAGCTGATGCAGGATCTGCGCCAGGCCGCCCTTGTAGGGCACCATCGCCTCGATGCCCTCGGGGACGAGCTTGTGTGAAGGCGTGCTGGCGTCGGCTCCGTAGCGGTCGCGCGAGAACTGCTTCATGGCGCCGAGCGAGCCCATGCCGCGGTACTCCTTGAAGCGCTCGCTCCCCACGACCACCACCTCGCCCGGCGACTCGTCGGTGCCGGCGAACATGCTGCCCATCATCACCGCGTCAGCCCCAGCGGCGATGGCCTTCGTGATGTCACCGCTCTGGGTGATGCCGCCATCGGCGATGACCGGTACCCCGTGCTTGCGCGCCGCCAGGGCGCACTCGAAGACGGCGGTGATCTGGGGAACGCCCACGCCGCTGACCACGCGCGTGGTGCAGATGGAGCCCGGCCCCATGCCCACCTTCACCGCGTCAGCGCCCGCCTTGATGAGCGCCTCGGCCGCCGCAGCGCTGGCGATGTTGCCCGCGATGACCTGCACCTGATGGCGCTCCTTCACCCAGGCCAGGGTGTCGAGCACGGCCTTCGAGTGACCGTGCGCCGTGTCGATGCAGATGAGATCGACATCGGCCGAGACCAGGGCGTCAACACGATCCCGGGTGTCGCCGCTGACCCCGACCGCCGCTCCCACGAGCAGGCGCCCGTGACGATCCTTGCTGGCGCGGGGGGCTTCAGCCTTCTTCTGGATGTCCTTGACCGTGATGAGGCCTCGCAGATGGAACTGCTCATCGACGATGGGCAGCTTCTCGATCTTGTGCTTGTGAAGAATCGAGCGCGCCTCCTCGAGGGTGGTGCCGATGGGCGCGGTGACGACCTGACGGGTCATGAGCTCTTCGATGGGCTGCGCGGCATCTTGCGCGAAACGCATGTCTCGATTGGTGAGAATGCCCACCAGCCTGCCGTCGGCCTGGGTGATGGGAATACCGCTCACACCGAATCGATCCATCAGCTCGAGCGCCTTCGAGAGCGGTTCGTGCGGAGGAAGGGTGAGCGGCTTGAGGATCATTCCGCTCTCCCAGCGCTTCACGCGATCGACCTCCTGCACCTGGGCGTCGATGGGCATGTTGCGGTGGATGATGCCCACCCCGCCCTCACGGGCCAGGGCGATGGCCATGCGCGATTCGGTGACGGTGTCCATGGCGGCCGACAGGATGGGTACCGCCAGGCTCAGCTCCCGCGTGACGCGCGTGCGGGTGTCGACCTCGGTGGGCACAACCTCGGAGTACTCCGGGACGAGCAGCACGTCATCGAACGTGAGGCCCTCCCTGCCAAACTTCTCCTCGAGCAGGCGCGCAACCTCGGTGTCGCGCGCCTCGGTGCAGTTCTGCATCAGCGGCTTCCTCCTCGTAGAGCTACGAACATCATCGAAGACCTCTCTCGTACGCGGCACGAAGCTCGTGCACAGAATGACCGAGCAGGCGATCGCCGCCCACCGCCCCGAGAACCGTCACGGGAACGCCATGGCGCCGAGCCAGTGTCTCGACCGCCTGCGGATCGCGGCTGCTCACCACCACCCTCGACGGCCCCTCGCCATACAGCAGGGCTGCGTCGCTCATGGGCAGTTCGACCTCGAGCCCCACGCCGCCCGCGATGCAGCACTCCGCGAGTGCCACGGCAAGCCCCCCCAGCGAGACGTCGTGCGCCGACACCAGCAGGCCAGCGCGGTGCATCTCGAGCAAAGCCTCGATGAGGCCGCGGTGGAACGCCAGATCGACAGGCGCCAGCGCATCGCTGCGACCCGCCGGATGGAGCGCGTCGAACTCGCTCCCCTCGAGCGCGCCACCCAGGGCTCCCAGCACGAGGGCCACGGCGCCCTCTGCGAAGGCCGTGGTGACGCGCTTGCGCACATCGGCGACCACACCGACCATTCCGATGGCAGGGGTGGGCAGCACGGCGCCCGTCGGTGATTCGTTGTAGAGCGACACGTTGCCGCTCACCACGGGGATCTCGAGGGCGGTGCAGGCTTCGACGATGCCCTCGATGCTCTCGACGAACTGCCAGAACCGCTCAGGCTTCTCCGGATTGCCGAAGTTCAGGCAATCGGTGAGCCCGGCCGGATCGCCGCCCACGCAGGCCACGTTGAGGGCAGCCTCCGCCACGGCCCTGCGCGACCCTTCGCGTGGATCGATGGCGCACCATCGCGGATTGCAGTCGAAGCTGAGCGCAAGCCCACGCACCTCGCCGCTCGGCTTCACGATGGGGAGACGCACCACCGCGGCGTCTCCCTGTCCCGGCCCCACGATGGTGTTGGTCTGCACCTGGTGATCGTACTGCTGGTAGATGGCGGCGCGGCTGCAGATGTTCGCGCTTGCGAGCATCGCGGGGAGGTGGGTTCCCGCCCCCTCCACGTGATCCGTCGGCGCGCCTCCGCCCACACGTTCCGGCGCCTTGCGCTCGAGAACGATGGCATCGCGCGTCGTCAGGGGCTCGACGGGAAGCTCAGCCACCACGACACCCTTGTGACGGATCGTGAGCGTGTCGCCCACCGCGGTCTCACCGATGACCTCGCAGGGCAACCCCCATCGGTGATAGATCTCGCGCACGTCGTCTTCACGGCCCTGCACCACGGCGAGCAGCATGCGCTCCTGCGACTCGCTCATCATGATCTCGTAGGCTTCCATGCCTTCCTCGCGAAGGGGAACCTTGTCGAGATCGACCTCCATCGACACCTCTCCCGCGGCCGCCATCTCGGCTGTGGTGCAGGTGAGACCAGCGGCGCCCATGTCTTTCACAGCCAGCACGGCCTCGCTCGCGATGGCCTCGAGCGTGGCCTCGATGAGACACTTGCCCGCGAACGGATCGCCGATCTGGACGGTGGGACGCTGATCATCGTCTTGAAGCTCGCGCGAGGCCAGAACGCTGCACCCGCCGATGCCGTCTCGCCCGGTGCGCGGGCCGGCGTACATGACGGCGGCGCCGGGGGGCGCCTCTGACGTCATGACCCGCCGCCCATCTTCGACCAGGCCCACGCACATGACGTTGACCAGGGTGTTCCCGGCGTAGGCCTCGTGGAAGGTGACCTCACCGCCCACCGTGGGAACGCCGATGCAGTTCCCATAGTGCTGGATGCCGCCCACCACGCCGCGCACGTACGACGCGGTGCGCCCGTCTTCGAGGGCGCCGAAGCGCAGCGAGTCGAGCAGCGCGATGGGCCGCGCGCCCATCGACAGGATGTCGCGCACGATGCCCCCCACGCCCGTGGCCGCGCCTGCGTGAGGCTCGACCTGCGAGGGGTGGTTGTGCGACTCGGCCTTGAACACGATGGTGCGCCCATCGATGCCGATGCCGCCCGCGTCGGTGCCCACCATGGGAGCGTAGCGCCCCTTGCGGGGCAGGCGCGCAAGAAATGCGCGCGAGCGGGGATAGCCACAGTGCTCAGACCACTCGACGCTGAACATGGCGAGCTCGGTGGCACTTGGGGCGCGCCCGAGGATGTCACAGATCTGGTCGTACTCGCCGTCGGTGAGGCCGAGGGCGCGATGGGCGTTCTCGGTGCGGATCATGCGAGCACCCCCTCCGTGCAGGCCGCGATCAGCGCGGCAATCATGGGCGCGCCATCAGCGCTTCCGAGCAAGGGGTCGCACGCGCGCTCGGGGTGAGGCATGAGACCGAAGACATTTCGACCCTCGTTGCAGATGCCGGCGATGTCATCGAGGGCGCCGTTCGGATTGTTGCCCGGGGCGTAGCGAAGCACCACACGTCGCTGCTCGCTGAGCTGGCGCAGCGTGTCCGGATCGGCGAAGTAGCGGCCGTCGCCGTGCGCCACCGGAAGGGTGATGCGCGTCCCCTGCGCATAGCCTCGCGTGAACGGGGTATCGGTCTGAATCACTTCGAGCGCCACAGGGCGGCACACGAAGCGCAGCGACGCATTGGGCAGCAGTGCGCCCGGCAGCATGCCCGCCTCGACGAGCACCTGAAACCCGTTGCAGATGCCGACCACGGGTCCGCCGCGCTCGGCAAACGCACGCACGTCGCCCATCACGCGCGAGAAGCGGGCGATGGCGCCGCAGCGAAGGTAGTCGCCGTACGAGAAGCCCCCGGGCAGAACCACGGCGCGGGTGCCGACGGGCAGCGGGTCTTCGTGCCACACGATGGACGCGGCGGCCCCGCCGACGTGTTTCACGGCGCGCACGCAGTCGTCATCACAGTTGGAGCCGGGAAAGCGGACGACCGCGATCACGCCTCCACCGCCGCACGCACGCGCTCGATCTCGAACGTCTCGACCACGGGATTGGCCAGCAGCCGATCGCCCATCTCGCGAACCCGCTCGCGGGCGGTCGCCTCATCAGCGGCATCGACCTCGACGCGCACGGCCTTTCCCAGGCGCACGCCACGCACGTCATCGTAGCCGAGCGCGTGCAGCGACTCGGCCACCACCTGACCCGGCGCATCGAGCACGCCAGACTTCAGATACACCAGGGCTTCAACAACAAAGATCACAGGACTCCTCCTCCGGGCCGGGGCGCGCGACACGCCACGCACGTGCACGCGGACCCGCTCATTAGGCGCCCGACCGCGTGAGCCCTGCCACGAAGCGAGACCGCCCTACTGCACGGGCGCGTGGTAGTTCACCGTGAGATCGTCGACCCACACCGTGGCGGGCTGCGCCACGAGCCACGCGATGGAGCCGGCCACATCGTCGACCGCGAGCATCTGGCGACGGTCGAAGGTATTGGGGAAGGTCTCCCAGATCTGGGTATCGACGCTGCCCGGGAAGATGTTCGAGACGCGGATGCCGTCAACGCGAACCTCTTCGCGCAGGGCCTGCGCAAACCCGACCACGCCGAACTTGCTGGCGCAGTAGGCCGACCAGCCCGGATAGCCCTGTCGCCCCGCGCCAGACACCACGTTCACGATGAGCCCCGACCGCTGGCGCCGCATCTGCGGGAGCACGGCCTTCGAGCAGAGGAAGACCGCCGTCAGGTTGGTGGCGATGATGGCATCCCATGCGTCGGGAGAGAAGTGCTCCACCAGCCCGGTGCTGGCGATGCCGGCGTTGTTCACGAGCACGTCGATTCGCCCGCTCCATTCGAGGGTCTGCGTGACCACGCGTCGCACATCGTCGAGCGAGGCCACATCGGCCGGGGCCGCCAGCGCCTGCCCGGCGGGCAGGCTGGCCACGGCTTTGCGAAGCGACTCAGCATTGCGCGAGACGAGCACGACGCGATGGCCTTGCTCGCACAGCAGGGCGGCGGTGCGCAGACCGATGCCGCGGCTGCCTCCGGTGATGATGGCGGTTGCGCT